>JAFGTN010000587.1 GCA_016934075.1 Pirellulales bacterium | reverse complement strand
TAGTGTCAGTCAAGACAATATTAAAGAAACCTTCGCTTCGCAAAGCTTTCTTTAATATGTGCCCTTGACTCGCAATTTTGCAAAAGTTCCCTTTTATTAAGAATCAGGATACAATCGCATGCGAACCAGTCGCATTCTGGAAAAGTTCGGGCGCAACGAGCCTGTCCTCATCACGCAACTGCATCTTACAGATCCATCCGTTTTCGAATTGACCACCTTGATGGGTTTTGACGGTATTTGGATGGATATGGAGCACCACTTTTACAGCCTTGAGACGGCCGGCAATTTGATGCGTGCTGCTCGCTTGGGCGTAACCGACATCGTAGCTCGACCTGGCAAGGGTGAGTTCATGCGAATGCAACGCATGCTTGAAGCCGGCGCGCAAGGTATAATGTATCCCCGTTGTGACGACGCGGCCGAAGCTCGCGAGGTTGTGCGATGGGCCAAGTTCCAGCCCATGGGCGTTCGCGGTTTCGACGGTGGCAATCCCGATATGCCCTATTGCTCGATGCCCACGCTGCAATACCTTGAAGAAGCCAATAAGAATACGTTCATCATTATCCAAGTGGAACAACCCAATACGCTGGAGAACATTGATGAGATTGCCGCGGTCGACGGCGTTGATGCATTGATGTTGGGCCCCTGTGATTTCAGTATCCAAAGCGGTTTTCCCGGCGATCTGGGCAACGAAAAGATGACTTCCACCGCCCGGCGGATCAACGAAGCCGCTCGAAAAGCGGGCAAGAAGTGGGGCATGCCCGTCGGTAGCGTCGAAGCCGCCAAACAGAAGCTGGACATGGGCGCCGATATGATCTTCTACCACGCCGACATTGTGGCTATCAAGTTGGCCCAGGAACAAATTCAAAAAGATTTCGCACCCCTGGGCTTCACCTTCGAGAACCAACTTTTGCCCAAGGACACTTCCGGGCCGAAGATGTCTTATTCTAAGTAGAGGGCAGAGGACAGGAATGTCTAATGTCGAAATCGGAATGAGGAAGGAATTAGGAATGACGAATGACCAATGATCAATGATCAATGATCAATGATCAATGCTGAAATCTGAAAACTGAAAACTGAAGTCTGAAAACTGATAACTGATCGCTGAGAAACCAGGATTCTTATAATGCCCAACCAATCCGTTGTGGAACCTACTATTCAACAGATGTTTGATATGTCCGGTAAAACATGCATGGTTACCGGGGCCGGCGGATATTTGGGCGGATCGATGGCTCGCGGATTGGCCGAGGCCGGCGGACGCGTGATTGTCACTGACATCGATTCCGCTCGAGCGGAGGAAGTCGCCGCGTCGCTGCCCAGTTCCGGTGGCGTCGAGCATTTCGGCATTGCCTTGAATCACATGGACACCGACGAAGCCCAGAAAATATTCGCTGATACCATAGAGCGGGCCGGCGGGCTTGACGTGTTGGTCAACAACGGCCACGAACACACCACACACGATTGGACCGACATCAGTGCCGAACAGTTTACCCGCCAGATGGCCAACGCTACGGGCTATTTCATATTGGCTCGCATGCTGCGTGCACACGCTGTCGAAAACAAGAAGCCCGCCAGCATAGTCATGCTGGGTTCGATGTACGGTATGGTGGCTTCATACCCGGAATGTTACGAAGGCCAGTGCGCGGCCAACCCGGCCGCCTATCAGGCCCTCAAAGGCGGCGTCTTGCAACTCACACGCCACTTGGCCGTCTATTGGGCCCAAGACGGTGTGCGGGTCAACGCCGTCAGCCCCGGTCCCTACCCGCCGCCGACGGCCCCGGCCGAGATGACCAGGCGGATCTGCACCAAATCGCCTATGAGACGCGTGGGTTTGCCCCATGAACTCAAAGCGGCCGTGCTCTTTCTGGCCAGCGACGCCTCGACGTACGTCACCGGCCACAACCTGGTAGTCGACGGCGGTTGGACGGCGCAGTAAGCGGAATAGCGCTAGCCACCGGCTTGAGCAGCTAAGCGGTCAATCAAAGCCGGAGGCCAGTACTCTGTAACACTCAAAATGATGGGCGATATTGTTAGCCCCGTCGCCCGCGACGGGCATGAAAGCTTCCGGCCGCAGGCGGCCGGGCTAACCTGCATTCATAGTTTGTAGGCCGGATTACAACCCGGCGATAGTGTTGGCTGCCATCTTAATCGCCGGGTTATAACGTTATAACCCGGCCTACAACTTACTTTAACACATCCTACGATTTCTTAAGGTAGCCCGCACTGGACTGGAAGTATTTGCGGCGTCGTGTTTGCACTTCGCAGGGAGTTTCTTCCTCGGCGTTTTGCAGGTCGGTGGTGTTGGCCTGGCAGAATCTGCAGGCTGTGATCTCAAGGTGGAAGCGAATGTGTTCGGCTTCGTCGTCGGGCAAAACTCCCATCAGATAGCTGCCTAACTGTTCCCGTGTGGGACAACTCAGGCGGTTCCGGCGCCAGATTTCGCCCAGCGTGTGAATGCCCGCGTCGCGGCGCGCATTGATGGCCGCCAACTGCTCGACCTGTGTGGGATCCTCTCGCAAAATACCCTCGATACGAGCCATTTCATCGGCCGGCAAGGCCTCGTCCAGATAGGCGTCCAGATCGGATTGGCGAAGCGGTTTCGGCATTTGATTACTACAATTAACAGAAGGAAGTTCTAGTTTTTTACAGAAGATAACGAAGGAAACAAAGGAGGTGGGAGGAAATGAAGAAGGTATTTCAATTGCGGAGCCTTCGTCATTCAATCATTCTGAATTCCTCATTCTTTCTTCATTCCTGCTTCCTAATTAGACATTACTCACCGTCCGACTCCTGCTCATACAACTCCGGAAAAATTTCTTCCGGCAGTTCCTGTTTTTTAATACAATTGCGTAGCGAAGCGAGGAATTGGAACTTGTGATTGGCGACCGTTTGTTCGGAGATACCCAGTTCGGCGGCCACTTCTTTGTTGGGCCAACCACGGACCATCAGCAGTTCCAGGCAATGGATGCGTTGCCAATCGCCCTTTTTTTGCCAACGCTCGATCTGCCGTGTCATACCTTCGACCAGTGCCGATTCCTCTATGTGGCGTCTTTCGCTGCTGCGGGCGATGCTGCTGGCCGCGCGGACGTTGGCCGGCGGTTCCCAGACGCTGGCGTGGTTAGAACCGGGCGCAAGAGGCACGGTCGGACGACGCCCCTCGCGGCGAAGGTAGTCGGTCAATTTATGAGCGGCGATGGAAAACAGGTAGCTTTCCAGCGACCTCCGTTCGTCGAAGTTGGGCAGGCTAGTCAGCAGTCCGATAAATGTTTCCTGCACTACGTCCTCTGCCGCTGGGAGGCTGTTCACGCGGCTGCGCACGAAGGGCAACAACCGGCCTTCGAAACGGGCTATCAGGTCGTTCCAGGCATCGCTTTCGCCCTGGCGAATGCGGCCGATCAGCAGTGCGTCGATTTCGTGTGATTCGGTCATGAACACTATACTACCAGAAGCAGCGATCCCGCGACAAGCATTACCCCCAGGGAAAGAAGAATTAAGGATATTAAGGACATTTTTCGAGTTTTTGGGAAAAACCACAGGACAAGGAGCATACACGCCGGCAATCCCAGAAGTAGCGGTGCGATCATCGGCAACTTTGCGACTTCGCCAGCCTGAGCCTTCCCAGCACTGACGGTTTCCGCTTTTACAAGGTGTAGCACGGCCTTGTCCGGTTGAACCGGATCGAGCCATTCCATCGCGGGGTGTTTATGTGAAATTTCTTGAGTATTGACGGCTTCAGTCTGAACCGGTAACGGACGTACCGAGGTCATCAACCATGTTCCCAGCACGGCGATCGCCATAACCACAGCGAAAAAGAGAGCTAACACCATGCGAACTCGATATGCGCCCCCGGTCGATTCGTCAAACTTCAAGACCGCGAAACAGCCCGTCATCACTATTAGAATTACGCCCAATCCCAAGCCGGCAATCCACAACCGTTCTTGGATGACGGCCCGGCGGTAGTTTTCCTTCAACTCCGTATTGGTGCGGGCATCGAACACAAGACGAACATGCACCTGGACCATGGGACGGCCTACCGCCTTCGATTCATAGGTTTCTTCCCATTGTTCCTTGATCACATGATCGCGCAAGAAACTTGGCGGCAGGGTGGCCTTACCGGCGGCTTCACGGCCCAGGTACAACTCGGCATATTCGCTTACCGCGCCGGCAAGTTGTCCGTTCATTGCCTGATCACATTCGAGCCGTGTCATGTATGGACCGACCATTACTACCATTTGATAGCCGTCGCCGACCTTTTGCGGACTGGTCTCGACCCAATCGGGCCGTTTCTTGTCCGGCGAAGGGCTCTTCTTATGTTCGGCCGACTTGGCGGGATCCTTCGCATTCTTCCCACCAGACGGCTGCTTGTCGTTGCTCGTGCTCGCCTTCTCGACAGACACGGCGACGGCGGAGGTTTTTTTGGTATCCTTTGAAGCTTCCGGCTTACCGGCCTCTGTGGCAGGAGCGGTTTTTTTGTTTTCTTTTTTAACTTCGGGTATTTTGGACGCAACCGCAACAGCGACGGATTTTGAGGTTTCCTGTTGGCCTTGCTGCTCACTTGCAATCATGCGCCCCACAATTGTGCTGAGTGCTCGGAGGACGGCAAACTGATTTATTTCCACGTTTTCGGGCAGTTCCTCCTGCACGGCTACACTGAGAATTCTCGCTATTTCGGCGATCTGCGCGGCTTCGTTGCTCTTGAGCTTTTTTTTGTCGGCAGGTTTCTTGGTTTTATCGGCGGTCTTTTTCGGTGTCTTCTTCGTAGGGGTGGGCTTTGATTTTGGTGTCTTTTTAGGTGGCGCGGCCTGATTGATGTTAGGCACGTATAACTCGACGAAGGTTTTCCCCAAGGCCGCGCCTAGCGACTCGACCACTCGGCCCGATTTTTTCCTGGTTGATTCTGTTTTCGTTTTGGTCGAAGTATTCGTCTTCGATCTCACGGGTTCGGGAATTAGAATCGGTGTCGGTTGCTGTCTTGTGTGCGGTGAGTGAAGTCGAAATTCTCGCGTTGTCGTGTTGTCGACAACAGCCGTTGCACTTGCGGCATTGTACGTTCGGACCGGAATGGTAACGAACCATCCCAGTAGAAGCAGGATGCTGAGGAGCGGCGGCACGGCCAGCAGCGCAAGCCCGACCGGACGAGTCCGCTTGTTTACCAGCAGTGCGACGAACAGCGCGATCGCGCCCACGGCAGCGGTTCCCACGATGGGTATCGCGAAAATAAACCACGATGGATTGCTCGAGTTTATACGGATGAAGCCTGACTTCATAATTGTTAACAAGGCCAGCAGACCGACGGGTATCAGTAGCAGGATGTAGCCCAGCCAGCGTGTTCGTTTATGGCACAGCGTGGCAATTCCGGCGATTACAAGTAAGCCGAAAACGACCAGTATAATCAAGGCAAAAAAGCTCATGGCCATTATCGCTTCCTCCTATTCCTGCTCCCGAGTAGGCCGGGCTACAAAAGTCCAATTCTAACCCGTATTGTTGACATCATCGTCGCCAAAACGCTTGCGGGGGTGTACCCAGGGGCTGGACATTTGCACCGAGGCGCTCATGGTACAGGCTACCATGATCAGCCATGGCTGCGGGAAATGCCAGGCCCAGGCCGTCACACCCGCCAGGGCCGAGGCGATGAACATCGACCACAAGCTCAGGCGGGTTTGCCGCAGCGGATCGGTATGCCGCCACCAGCGGACCAGTGCCAGCAGCGTTCCGAACACGGCCAGGAACGCCAGCACGCGCGGGCCGCCGTTGTAGAAGCTGTCGGGCATACTGAAATCGTGCGGTGGCGGGAAATTGGTGTCATGGATCAGATCGACCATAAACAGTTCCGATGCGCCCCAGGCCACCGCGCCCACGCCCAAGCCCACTATCAACAGCACGAACCGTCGCAACATGGGTTCGCCCTTGGTTCCCTCCCAAAACTTCGAAGGGATCATAACTCCCCAGGCACCGGCGATGCTTACCACCAACAGCCAGGCGCATTGTTCCGGCTGCGGAACTTCCGAGCGGAAGGATGTCACAATCACCATTACCAGGCACATCGTCATGGCAACCAGCGTGGCCAGCAGCATGGAGCCCAGCAAATCCCCAATGCGTTGCGGTACGGATTTCACGACCAAGGCATGCAAAGCCTTTTCGCGCGGATTGACGTTCCGATGTTTGCGACGCTTATGTCGCGCCAGACGTTTGGCCCGCTTGATCGACCGGGCTGTTTTGAGCGCGTTGTCCGGTTTTGGCGCATTGGCCACTTGCCCCTTCCCGGGAGCTTTTCCATTACCCGGCTGTCCGTTGCCGCCCGGCGAGTTTGCCGGCGGTGGTGTCCATTGTTGAGCCGTGGCTGGGGAGGTTTTTGGTTTCTCATCGCGCGTAAGATTCCAAACTATGCGGTATATGCCATAGGCGATCAATGCGATTACGCCCAAGGGCACGACGACTTGAGCCGACGACATGAAGGCAAACACGGCGACCACCGAAATTGCGACTTTAACCGGCGTGTTCAGATTGTTCCACCAATGTCTCAATTGGGACAACAGTTCGGTAGCCGCCTTTTGTACGGGTTCTTCCTCTATGGCTTCGGCAACTACAACATATTTGGCGGCTATTTGATTTGGATTATTACCCATGGCCGCAACCGGATTAAGTGGTTGCGGTGCATCTGAAAAAGCGGCCCGGGCAGCCGCGTCGCCCAACTGCGACAAACCTGGATTAGCCGAATTACCACCAAGCGAATCGATTATGTCGGCTCGCGGCTGTGGCAATTGAGCGATCATTTCGGGTACGGTACGGAAGCGTTTTTCGGGATCTTTCTCCAAAGCTCGGGCTACGACCGAGCGATACGGTTCGGCCAGTCCCGACACGTCGGGTTTGGCCGTGAGGTGTTTCATGAGCACTTCGCCCACGCTTTCTCCTTCGAAGGGTACGCGGCCGGTAAGCATTTCGAAAAGAATGATTCCCAGTGCATAGACGTCGATTTCCTTACCGTAGCGGCCGTTGGCCACTTCGGGTGCCATGTAGTGCACGGTGCCAACGCTTTCGGTGTGTCCGCTACGACGGCTGCAGGAGATGAACTTCGACAATCCGTAATCGCCTATTTCAACTCGTCCTTCGTCGGAGAAAATATTACCGGGCTTGAGATCGCGGTGCACAATCCCATGGTCGTGCAAATAGGTAACGCCCGCGGCGATACCGAACAGCCAAGCCAGCGCCTTTTCGACTGGCATACCCTGTGGATTTTCGGCGATTACGTCGTCGAGACATTTCCCGGACACGTATTCCATCACCACCCAATTATCGCCGTTGCCGTCTTCCTTGATATCAAAAATTGCCAACAGGTTCGGATGTTTGAGGTTGATACACTGTTTAATCCCCCGCAGTTCGATATCCAAGCTGCGACGGATTAGCTTCAGCGCGACCTCCTTGCCGGCGTCACTGGTGGCAAAGTACACCTCTCCGAACCCGCCATGGCCCACGCCGCGCTTGATCGTATATCCGTCAAGCGGTCGAGAACCGCCCGGATAAGCGAACCGCTGGCCGGTGACCGACGGTTGGCTGCCGTCGCCCGGTTCGGTAGCTGGCAGATTCATAATATCTTGGCCCTCTGGTTCCACGGCAATCACCGCAAATTCCCTTTCTACAAGCCAGGCCGCAAATGAGACGACCGGCATTAGTATATTGTATCATGGCCAAGCGGCCTTCTCACTACTCCCCATAAGTGGTAGCCGCCAAAATACTCTCGACTCGTCCTACGGTATTCAACAACCGAGGGCGGCTGTTCTACAATTCCTCCAAACATATTGCGAATCGCTCACCCGCAATTCGCGAGTTCTTTGTTATCTTGCCCTTGTCAAAAAACTTTCTGCCGTCTATTTCCAGCTCCCCCGGGCTACGGCAGAACAGGTCACTGCCGTGGCGATAGAGGATAACCTCCTCGCTCCATTTCTGGCAAACGATGTGGCTGTGTGGCTTGGGGCCCAGCACACATGTGTCGGACATCAGCATGATCGCATCGGCCGAGGGCTGAGTTCGGTGTCGGCTGACAAAATCCAGCCGGGCCGTGGCGCTTAGCGCGTGTGGTCGGCGAAAAACCAACCGTACTCGATGTCCTAACTCAATTACATCGCCATTGGACAACAAAGCCGCTTGTTGTACCGGATGCCCGTCGACCTTAACGTCGCGGAGGGCTTCGATCAAATAGCCTTCACCGTCGCGACGTATCCGTGCGTGGTGACTCGAAAGGTCGCCCAATATGGGTATATCCACGCCGCCGATGCGGACAGGCTGGCCGATAGTGACTTCGTCGCCAAGGCAGACCCAGTATCCGCCCACGGCGTCGATCCAAAGCAGAAACCGCTCTGTTCTTCGCTCGCAAGACTCGTGCATTGAATCATGTTCCCGGTAATAGGCCGACAATCTTATCATTGTGACACACTGGGTAGTCGGGTGACAGGTGGACGGGGGACAACCCCCCAAGGTTATCGGCCTTTTAGGCCATTCGATCGGTTGTTATATTAACTCTCAAGTCATTTCATGACAGTGAGTAAAGGGGAAGGCCGTCGGCTCGCCTTGGGACGCCTCGCCGTCCTCCCCGGTTGTGATTGACCGGCTGCTATAGGGTCAATGCCCCTTCCCTGCTTCCGGTTTTGCCCCAACGCCCGCTTATATTTTGTATTATTTACTTGCTATCAGCGAGAGCCTCGGTCTTGGGCAGATCTTTCTCGAGATAGCTGGTGACCTGTTCGAGGATATCGTCGGGCGTACCGTCTTCCAGCGGAATTTCGTCGTGGAAGTAATCTTCGGCCTCGACCAGTTTCTTTTCCGTATCGAGGCGGATTTGCAAATCGCTGATCAATTCCTTGACGCGTCCCAATTTACTATCGTCGAAATGATAATTGCTGGTGGTTTGAGCCGCGGCAACCATTTGCCTTTGGGCTTCGAGATTTTCGACTTCTACGAGCAACTGCCGCTTGGCCGCCAGCATTCCTTCAAGTTTTTGTCGAGCGGCGTTCAAGCTGTTTTCACGTGCCCGATGGATCTTGCGAAGGCTTTCTAAAGTTGCCTCGGACGTTTTGAATCGCTTGAATCGGTTGGACATATCTGCCTTAACCTGCTCAATCGAATAGCTGCGTCCGGCGTACATAAAAACGGATTTTCCGGTGGAAACGTCGTCCTTCAGACGCGTAAGTTTCTCTCGATCGCTCTTGCTGCGCTCCTCGGCCGCTACTATTCGCTGTCCCAGTCGCTCCAGTTCAGCCTCTTCCTTGGCAATGATGTGCATGTTGCGACGGACCTCGGGCTTAAGGTCCTTGATCATGCTACGAGCCCGTTCGATCTGGAATTCGACGGGCACGCTGTTTCGTACCGAATCCTTAAGGCACCCGGCCGACGTGCGCATATAACTGAAAGCTTCGTGCCCGAAGCACAATAGCCCCACAATCATTATTCCGCCGCCGGCAAATACTACTTTTTTGACCATGTTTCAAATCCTCACAAAAACGTCGGCACTCCGACACGAGTAAAAGGTGGTTGTAGATACTGTGCATTTTCGATCGGCGCTCCTAGGCTGGGCCGGTCTATGGTGTGCTTCGCCACCAGGATCGATATCTTTGGATTATTCATAGAAGACAAAAAATAATTTCCGTCGGGGGGATTGGCCGCCGACCCATATGGCGGTAAACTTCCGATGATTAGCCGAAGGATGTTTTCCGTCAAAACACCATCTAGAGCAGTCGCCTTCGGTTTTGATAACGGCGGGACAAGCTGTTCTCACGAAGATTTTTCGCGCGCAAAGAAAAGCACCATGAGTATCTCGATTTCGGAACTTGTTCGCCAAATCCATAATACACCGCTACGAATTGTGCTTGCCGTCAGCGGTGGGGGTACTCGTGCGGTTTCTGCCCTTG
>JAFGTN010000061.1 GCA_016934075.1 Pirellulales bacterium | reverse complement strand
TGATCGGCTGGGACGAGATCCTCGAGGGCGGGCTGGCCCCGAGGGCCACGGTCATGAGCTGGCGGGGCGAGAAGGGAGGCATCGCCGCCGCCCGGGCTGGTCACGACGCGGTCATGTCGCCCACGTCGCACTGCTACTTCGACTACGTGCAATACCTGCCCGGCAATCCCGAACCGCGGCGGGGTTATATCAGTCTCGAACACGTCTACTCCTACGAACCGATCCCACGGGAACTCGACGCCGGCGCCGCACGTCATATCCTGGGAGCCCAAGCCAACATCTGGACCGAACGAATCCCCACCCTGTCCGACGTCGAGCGGATGACATTCCCGCGTATCCTGGCCCTATCCGACGTGCTCTGGTCGCCAAAATCTGCAAAAAACTGGAAAGATTTTTCCCAAAGATTGCCCCAGCAAAAGCGAAAACTAAAGAGTATGGGGGTGGAGTATTTCGAGGTTCCGAAGTAGAAAAAAGAATCCGTTTATTAATACCCTGAAGAGTTCGATGTGCGTGGCCATCGGGTAAAACTATCCTGATGGAGAGTTTAAGAAACAATGATTTACTCAATCCCCGATCTCCGAAACCCTGTTGGGGTTTTATTGCGATTTAACCTCTTACCCCAAGGTAGCCTCTGCGAGGCAACCTTGGGCTATCTTCTACAAGCCCTTCGGGCTAAACCTTTTCTGACAACTGAAAACTTAACCTCAACCCAAACCCCAAGAGGCAGAACCATGCCCATCGATTTCACTTGTCCACATTGTGGAACACAAACTTCGGTCGCCGATGCATATGCAGGCCAGAGCGGACCCTGCGCGAGTTGCGGAAAGACGATTACGATTCCCGCGCTCCCGGGGCAACCCGTGGCGGGCCGGCCATTCGCGAACCAACCCAGGGCGGGCCAGGTGGCGGCCATGCCTCAACCAAAGTCGTCCGGCGCGACGCCTTGGATTATCGTGCTGGTGATTGTTTTGGTCGTCTCGGTCAGTTGCGGCGGGATACTGTTAGCTTTGCTCTTGCCGGCCGTGCAGGCGGCACGCGAGGCGGCTCGTCGCGTGGCATGCATAAACAATATGAAGCAAGTCGGCCTGGCCATGCACACTTTCCACGGTACCAACAATCGTTTTCCCAGCTACGACGATCCCAAGCATCCCGAATGGCCGCCTTGTAGCTGGCGAGTACAATTACTGCCGCATCTCGGGCAGGATTTCACTTACCGGCAGTACGACCGCAATCAAGCCTGGGACAGCCCCACCAATATTGTCCTCGAAGATGTCATGAGCCCGCAGTACAGATGCCCCAGCAATCCGACCGTGGGCAGCACCGATACCGACTATTTGACCTTGGTGGGACCAAATGGCGTATTCATGCAAAAGGGTAGCTTGAGCCTTAAAGACATTACCGACGGTTCGTCCAACACGATTATGCTGGTCGAGTCGCATAAAAGCGGGATCCACTGGATGGAACCAAAGGATCTGAGCATCAATAACGCTAAGATGGTGTCCGTCAATTCGGCAGGGCCCGGCTTAAAAAGCCAGCATCCAGGCGTTGTCAACGTCGTGCTCTGCGACGGAAGCGTAAGGAGCTTGTCCAATAATATCGATCCCAATGTGCTCAAAAGCCTGACCACGCCAAAAGGCGGAGAACGCGTGGGTGGGTTTTAGTGGAATTGAATTTCTCTGGAAACTGAGACCGTCGGAAATCATATTGGGTGGATTACTAAGCGCGAAGCGCAAGCGAAGGGGGCAGCATAGCAAAACGCCGCTTCTCCCTTCGCTTGCGATTCGGGTTGGTGTTTATATGCTTAGCATCAAGTAGGTTGTTCTATGCTTCCCTAGTTTCCTGACTTTCCCAATCTCCGCCAATTTCTCGGCAAGCCTCTTCAAGCTGCCTAATCGGAACGACCGATACCAATTACCTGGTTGCCGCCTGAAGGCGGTACTACAAACTTAAACCAGCCGACGAAGGGAATGTGACCATGGGGGGTCTCGCCGTTACTGCTGTTTTGTCGCTTTGTCTGGCCGCTCAGGTTGCACAGCCGGCCACGGAAGTTGTATCAGATGACAATTTGCCGAAACTGCAGGCCACGCGACAGATGCTGTTTTTCATTCCCTTTGGTATTAACGGCCAAGGTCAAAACGAGCCGGCGTTCGGGCAAGTGGAAACAAAGTCCGAAAACGGCGATCTAATGGTGCAGCTTTGGGTTTCGGAGGATCGGGGACAAAGCTGGGGATTGGTCGAAGCCGTGCCTGCAAGCCGACGGGGCTTTCTTTTTCGGGCGCAGCACGACGGCGAGTATTGGTTCACGGTTCGCACGATCGATGCTTCGGGAACGGCCAGCGATTCGCAGCCCGCAAAGCCCGAACTGCGGGTTCTGGTCGATACGCAACCTCCCGTGCTACGTCTTGACGCCTGGCGAGGTGAGGGCGGTCAGATATGTTCGCGATGGGAAGTCGACGAAACCTATTTGAAGCCGGGCAGCTTGCAGATGCTTTATCGCACGGGGCCACAAGAGGCGTGGCAACCGGTGGCCATCGACCGTCGCGCGGGCAAGGGACTGGGGCACAACGATCCGTCAAAAGCGGATTATGGCCCCTGGATAGTTAACTGGTGTCCCAATACTTCGGCCAAGTTCGTGCAAATCCGCGCTAAAGTGGTAGACATGGCCGGCAATACGGCAATCAGTCACGCACACGTCAACATGGTTGATGAACACGTAGATAGGACCGACACACGTGACGTTGTGGCCGACCGCCCGCAAGAGGCATCCGGTAATTTAGGGTATCCGGAAACCCAAGTTGGGCCTATTGCCACCATCTCCGGTTGGCCGAATGGTGGGGCAAATCGACGTTTCGCCCGGTGACTGGGCCGACGGCTGCGGTTATACTGCTTAAATGGCAAAAGTAACCGACGCTCTCGATTATTTGGCAAAACCGGCCGATTTTCCCGCGAAACCATTCTGCGTGATCTTCGGCGAAGAAGAATTTCTTGCCCGACACGTCCTGGCTCATCTACGGCAGTCCGTTTTGGGGGAAGAAGACGCGGATCTTTCGCTGACGACTTTCGAAGGTCGCTCGGCGGAACTGGCCGATGTTTTGGGCGAGTTGGAGACGGTGGCCATGTTCGGCGGAGACCGCCGCATGGTTGTTGTCGAAGGGGCCGATGATTTCGTCAAAAACTTTCGGCCCGAACTGGAGGAACATGCCGCCGAGCCCAGCGGTTCGGGCATTTTAGTACTGTTACCGAAAACCTGGTCCGCGAATACGCGTCTCTACAAGTCGATTGCCGCCAAAGGTCTATCGATCAAATGCACCGCCCCGACGACCGCAAAACTGGGGCCGTGGTTGCGCTCTTGGGCCAAACAGCGGCACAACGCCAAAATCGAGCCGTCGGCATCGCAGTTACTAGTGGAATTGGTCGGCCCGGAATTGGGCCTTCTGGATCAGGAATTGGCCAAGCTGTCACTTTCGGCCGGGCCGGGCGAGCCGATAACGGCCGAACTGGTCGGCAAGATGGTGGGCACGTGGCGAACCAAAACCACTTGGGAGATGCTCGAAGCGGCGCTCGCCGGCAAGGTCGATGATGCTTTGAAGCAACTCGACCGCCTGCTATTGGCCGGTGAGCATCCGGTGGCGATTTTGGCGCAGATCTCTTCGAATCTACGTCGTTTCGCGGCGGCAACGCGCATCATCCTTCAGGACGAAGCCGCCGGACGGCGTCCGCACCTGCGCCACGCCCTGGAAACGGCCGGAGTGAAAAGCTTCGTGCTGACCCGCTCGCAAGAAGAACTGAAACGCCTGGGCCGCCATCGCGGCGATCGGCTCTATCGCTGGTTATTGGAAGCCGACCTTGACCTAAAGGGTAACAGCGCCGTGCCGCCGCGGCTGATCGTAGAACGCCTGATCGTGCGACTCTCAGCGGCCGAGGCCAAGGAAAAGGGTGTGGCCGGATGAGGAAAAGTGAACGATGTGGGCGTGTGGGTGCCACTGCCGGCTTGTCCAGCAGTGCTTTTCAAAGAACAGGCATTCTCCACTGCCGGACAAGCCGGCAGTGGC
>JAFGTN010000586.1 GCA_016934075.1 Pirellulales bacterium | reverse complement strand
AGCAGTTATTCTTCAACCATGAAAAAATATTTTTGTAAAAATTGCACACAATAATGTGGGCAAACATAAGGTTATAACCCGGCCTACATCACTCCTCGTCGAAAACGGTACTGACCCACAACATCATGATCCTCTTAGTCCTTCAAGTCGAAATCCAAGACCAGTTCTTCCGATGCATCCGCCGGGACGGTTGCCGTGAGCCCGCTGGTGGCGGCGGTGGCGTATTTCGGCGGGACGAGCCATTTTGGCGGTGGCGCGCCGGCCTCCATCGGTGGCGGCGTGGAGGCGTGAATGGTGACGACGTACTCGCCCGGACTGGCGCCGTCGTGTGTCCGGAAAGTGGACAACTGGTATGTCCCGTCGGATCCGATCGTTGCCACTGCCGGACGCAAAGGGGCCCCGGCACCGCTTTCGGTCGGTTGGAACGTCACAGTTCCCATCGGCAGCGGTTTCCCCTGCCAGGTTACCCGTCCGCGAACCGGAACCGTCGTGGGCAACGATTCCCCACACCCGGTGACCAACGAGAAGCAGACAAGCATACTCACGCAGAGTCCGCGCACAGCAACTTCCCACTTCGGTCTACTGTTTTCTGGGTTCTGACTTCCGATTCTATTATTCATCATCCGCAACCACTTCCCCGTCGGACTTGTCACCCATGAACACATACGTCCGATAGTCGATCAGTTCGCTCACGAACTGCACGCTGCCGTCTCCCATGGTGATCTGCACGCCGCCCGGGTGATAGCTGTTGTAGCCGGACATATAGTCGTGGCAGCCGGAGATGCCACCGTCGCGCGTGGAAACGAGTTCCGGCGGGCAGTTCTTCGGGTTGATCTTCCAGTAGTTCGGCGGGATATTCATCGTTGCCAAGTGCCGGTGACTGTGGAAGTACATCGCGTGAATCCGCCAACTCGGCAGGCACTCGCCGATCATGTAGGTTTTGCTCAATCCGTCGCTGCAGTCGCGGAAGCGGTAGGGTTTCGATCCGCCGGAAAACATGCCAGGGACGTCGATGTCGCCGGTTCCCATGTTGTTCGACTGGCAGTTGCGACCATCGGCCCACTGGCCGACAGGGCACCAGCCGATGTGACATGGGCCGGCGCTGGGAATGTAGGAGGCACCCATAGATCGAGAAGTGTAGGGACCGGCGATGTGGGATCCTTCCGGAGCACTACTGGCGGCAAAACGGCGATGCGACAACAACCCGGCATAGTTATCGGAGGGACATGCGATGTTCCCCAGTTCGCGTTCCAGGATGACGCCCGGATTCGGGGCTCGGTTCGTGGGCACGTCGAAATCGATCTGGTCGTAGAGAGCCTGGAATTCCAAAAAGGGCATGAGCGATTCGAACCAATTGTGGCAGGCGTAGATGCCGCTCGTGCAGTACGATCCGGCCGGCATAGTGCGATACCCCTCGTGGTAGTTGTGAATGGCCACGCCGAATTGTCGCAGGTTGTTGCTGCACTGCATTCGTCGCGCCGCTTCCCTGGCCGCCTGAACCGCCGGGAGCAGAAGTGCAATCAGAATACCGATAATCGCAATGACTACCAGCAACTCCACCAACGTGAATCCGACGCGTTTTCGACAATTCATTGCATTGTCTCCCATGAGGAGGAACCTATCGTTCAGCTTTCCTCGTTCGGTTGGCTGCCAAACCAAGTATTCACGGACGGCTATAATTAGCCATGATTATAGTGAAAGGGCTTGTTATTGGCAAGGGTGGGGGAGAAGATTGAGATTTGAAGGGGGTTGGGTTTGGGGTGGCGGATGTGTCAGATGCAGGGTGCGTGCTTGCACGCACCGTCGGTGAATGGAGACTTTTGACTGGCCGACAGTTTCAACTGCTTGCTTGAAGATGACCTCTCCACACCTTTCCTCGATGCGTGCAAGCACACATCATACTACTTTTTTCAACTGCTTGCTCGAAGCTGGCCTTTAAATATCTTCCTTCGGTGCGTGCAAGCACGTACCCTACTTTGTCGTTACGCAGGATCGGGCAATTCATAAGGCTTGCGGCGCGGGCGGTCGAGGTAGGTGTTGGCTTCGTCGTCGCCGGGGAAGATTTCTTTGGCGGGATCCCACTTGAGCGGCCGGCCTACCCAGCGGGCAATGTTGCCCAGATGGCAGAGGGTGGCCGCGCGGTGGCCGACCTCTACGTCGGCGATGGGTTTTTCGCGAGACTTGATCGAGTCGAACCAGTTCTGGATGTGGTTGGTGCTTTTCGGAAGCCGGACCTTGAAACTGTCGGGCGGGGTTTTTACCAGTTCGACGGGGTTGGTGTTGACGGTGTTGTTGCCGATACGGATCTTGCCTTTGTCGCCGATGAACACGCCTCCGCTGCCCGGCTCTCCTTCCTTGGTTTGAATAACAATACCGTTGGCGTATCGGAAAGTCACCTCGTGGCCCGTGCTGCAGAATTTGTCGCCTCTTTCCCTGGTTTCGGATTTGGTGTATGTAACCGGTTTGAGTTTGCCGCCGACGGCCGAGACTTCGACGGGGCCGGTTTGGTCGAGGTTCAATGCCCACTGTATCTGATCGAATCCGTGGGCGCCCCAACCGGTCATTTCACCGCCCGAATATGGCCGGAACGAAATCCAGCCCGGATTGGAACGCTGGATATAAAGGTCCTGGTTGAACGCTACCGGCTGGGTCATGCCGCACCAGACATCCCAGTTCAAGCCCTTAGGCACGGGCTGCTCCGGAAGGCCGCATTCCCAGGGGCTGGGGAAGTTGTTGATCAAGACCGTATGGATCTTGCCGGCGACTCCGTTGCGGACAAGTTCGCAACCGAGATGATGCTTGTTCAGCGAGCGGCGATGGCTGCCCGTCTGTAGAACGCGGCGATATTTTCGCACAGTGTCGACCAGGATGCGCCCCTCGCGAATGGTCAGCGTGAGCGGTTTTTCCAGATATATATCTTTACCGGCCTGGCAGGCGTGGATGCTGGGCAAGACGTGCCAGTGGTCGGGAGTGGCCACGAAGACGGCGTCGATGTCCTTCGATTCGAGCAACTTCCGGTAGTCTTGATACGCGCGGCATTTCCGTTTTTCCGCCACCTTCTTTGCCCGATTGATGTCCACGTCGGCACCGGCCACGATGCGACCTTCCGCCGGCAAGCCCATGAGTTGATTGGCTCGGCGTCCACAGCCAATGTATCCCACGCCAATGCGATCGTTGGCGCCCGGGCGTCCCGGCGCGGCCAGTACGTGTGAAGGAATAAGATGCGGAACCAACGCGCCGCCGGCTGCGAGGGCGGCGTTTCGTCGGATGAAACTTCTTCGCGTGATTTTTTTGGTGGAGGGCATTGGTTGGCTTCCTTTGTGAGGTGTCAGGTATGAGGTATGAGGTTTTTGGTATCAGTTATCAGTCGTCAGTTGTCAGGTATCAGTTGTCAGGTATGGGGTTTGGGATTTGGGATGTGTGGCACGCCCAGGATGGGCGTGGAGTGGTATATTCACACAAGTCACAACCTCCCACGCCCATTCTGGGCGTGCCACACATGAAGATCCCATTGATTTTGTTTTATGCTCCTACGCCCGCTAGTTTGGCGAATTCGTCGAACATGATATGGGCGGTTTCCTCTTTAACGTCTATGGCCTGCCAGTCGCCGTAGTCGAAGATGATCATGCCGCCTTCTGGCGTGCTCCAATTTTCGACAAGGCGGCGGGCTTCGCTGCGAACCTCTTGCTCGTCGCCGTTGGGCATGGTTGTTTGAATGTCGACGGTGGCGGCGAAACAAACCTTGCCGCGGAACTCTTGCCCGAATTCTTCCAGGCCGTAACTTAGTGTCTGCTGCATGTTCATTACGTCCGCGCCGATGTCGATGAAGGTGGGCACGAAATCGTTGATGCGGCCGCAACTGTGCAGAAAAACATGCCAGCCGCAGTCGTGGATGGCATCGAAAATCCGCTGATAGCGGGGTATGAAAAACTCGTCAAGGATGTTCTTGCCCACGAACGTGCTGCCCTGCGTGCCCCAGTCGTCGGTCATGAACAGTCCGTGCACGCGGTCGCCGAAACGTCTGCGCAGCTCGTCGATTTGTTCTAATTTGAAATCTGTGATTATGTCCAACGCGCGGTGTGTTCGTTCGGGCTCGAGGTAGAAATCCTCCATGGTGTTTGCGAATCCGCGAAGTTTGTGCAGGCGCGAGAATAACAACGAATGAGCCGTGAGACACACGTAACGGCCGGCGGCTTCGTCGATCATGGAGCCCAGGCGGTCGTAGTAAAACGGGTTGCGGGGATTGGGCGCTTGATAGGTTTCCAGCCGCGACCAGTCGGACAAGGGGAAGTCGCTAACCTGGCCGATATTCTTCAACTCGGTCGTGCTCCAGCCGCAGCCCCAATCGTCCATGACGGGATTGTCGAAAAACCAGCCCGCTTCTGACCGGTCCATTTCCCAGATATTGTGCACGTCGTCGGGAAACTGCGGCATTTTGTGGCACCAATGTTGCCAGAACGGTAGCCGCGGCGGACCCTCGAAAGTGATGGCGCGACGAACGATTTCGACTGGTTCCATCTCGCAATTTGAATGCATGTGAATTACGGTCGATTTTTGGCGGGGGTGAAAGTATCAGTATGACTGTTCCAACTGGACTTTTGCAAAATTGCGAGTCAAGGGCACTTAGATATAAATTGGCGGTGCAGCCGGCAAATTATATCTAAACGCCGCAGAGATGATAACTTGTTACCTGTCAATGTATTATTATCAGTTAATGCAATGTAAAAGAAACCTTCGCTTCGCAAAGCTTTCTTTTACATGTGCCCTTGACTCGCAATTTTGCAAAAGTCCGGTTCTT
>JAFGTN010000585.1 GCA_016934075.1 Pirellulales bacterium | reverse complement strand
ATGGTAGGGCGAAGCTCCTGCTGAGCCGGTGGTGGATTCTCGGCTCAGCAGGAGCTTCGCCCTACCGTTTCCTTGCCCTGCTGCTTTCCAGGGGGCTGTTTCCGTCGCAAAGCAGGGCGTAGCTTGTAAATCTGCCCAAATCAGCGTAAATTAAGTAGAAGTAAGACGTTTCGGCCCACGGTACAAGGCGACACATGGCACTCTTCGATCGACTAGGCGGTCTGCTGCAAGGTAAGAAGCTCAACGTGCGCACCCGCTTCGAGCTGATGCGTAAGGCCATCTCGGGCACGATGTCGAAGTTCTACATGGCCCGCGACCGCCGCAACGACCAGATCGTGGGGCTTAAGATCCTCGATCCCGAGAAAACGGCCGCCTTCCTGGCACGCTTCAAGGGCCTGAAAAAACCATCCGAGGGCGAGATCGCCATACAACTCGATCACCCGCGGATCGTGAAAACCCTCGAGCACGGGATCACCACCGAGGGCGAGCAGTACCTGGTGATGGAATTTCTCGACGGGGCGGGCATGAACTCGCTCTTGATCGGCCGGGACGAGATCCTCGATGGCCGCCGCGTGCGATTCATCCGCCAACTGGCCGAGGCACTGGCCGCCGTACATGAAAAGGGCTTCCTACACCGCGACGTCTGCCCACGAAACGTGATCCTCTCTGGCGACGGTGAGAACATAAAGCTCATCGATTTCGGGCTGACCGTGCCCGCCACAAAGGAGTTCATGCAGCCGGGCAACCGCACGGGCACGCCCAACTACATGGCCCCCGAGCTGGTCCGCCGCTACGCCACCGACCAGCGGCTCGACATCTTCGCCTTCGGCGTAACGGCCTTTGAGATCTGCACCTTCGAACTACCCTGGCTCCGAGGCGTAACCGGCCAGGCCGCCATGACCCACGACCAACCGCCCATCGACATCCGCACCCTCCGCCCCAACATCAACCCTATGTTGGCCAAAGCCATCCACTATTGTATCGAACCCGACCGCAATAAACGGTGCAAATCGATGGAGGAATTTCTCTCGATGATCAAACGGGTGGAAGTGATGGAGCAATAGGGGTAAGGGGGGCTTTTTATGCAACTCTCTCGACTGCGAACCTGGATGGCTATCGGCAACCATGTGTTCATTATCGGTGTCTCGGCGGTACTGGTGGGATTGATGGTCGGGACAATGATACGATATTTTCCAGCCGTATTGGTTGAGGGGGACATCTTATTGTTTTTCCTCTTGGGAGTCTTATTGCTTTTCCTCTTAGGAGTAGGAGGCTTGCATTATGCTGCATTGGTTCGTAGAAGCATAAAAGCAACATCAATGATCATCATTATCTGCCGCCTTGTGTTGTTTGTGTTCTTCCTCCCCTGCTTCATCGTAGTTACTGCGTGCTTTGTTATCCAAGTATTTTCCGGGCAGATATGGATTGAGTCATTGGTATTTTATATTCCGATGATGTATTTTATTTTTTGTTACTTGTCAAACGGGCAATGGTTGGAACATCTTAAAGCAACGACCGAAGCGAATGAGTCGCAAACAGACAACGACAAGCAAGCTTTTCAGTTCACCTTGCGAGAGATGATGATTTGGGCCGTAATCGTGTCGATAATGGCATCGGGCGCCGGGTATGTATTTCGCCAATAGAAAAAGATGGTCTTCACGAAATTTAGTGGGTAAAAAATGATGTCAACTTGCCTTCGGCAAGAGGTTTTTAAGGCAAGGGCTAACAAAAGTATGAAAAAGAAATTCCTTGGGAGCAGAGCCTATTTTACGCTTCACCAGACCACGGCATTATCCTCGTGTAGTTTGTCTTGAGCCAATATACTTTTGTTAGCCCATGTCTTAAAAACCTTCGTGCGGAGCACGACAATACCATTATCACCAACGATCTTCCCTGAAGAACCTAAAAAGAACAACAAGCCAGGATTTTCCATGATAAAGATGATAAAACTGAAATCCACTCCACTACCACGCTGGCTGGTTCTAGGTAACAGTGCGATCATCGTCGTCATCTCGGCTTTTTTCGCGGGCTCCGCTATAGGGATGATTTCGGTAACCTGGGATCCGTGCAGCATTCTGGGCGGGCTGATAATCCTGCCGTTCCCGTTGGCGGTCGGAAGTCTGCAATACCTGGCCGGTTTTCGCAGAAATCATAGAGCGGCAACGATTGTTGCTATTTTTCATATTGCGGCTTTCTCCTTGCTGGGCTTTGCCTTACTTTCAAACATCGCTGAATGGATGGTGAAGGATGGCTCATTTTCGTTTACAGTTTGCGTGATTGTTTTCATAATATCCATTATTTATGCATACTGCGGTTTTTGCGGCTGGATGAATTTGCGGCATAGTAAATACTTGCGTACGTCGGCGGCAAAGATGGAACAGAGCGGGGAATCGGGCTTGGGACGTTTTCAGTTCACTCTCCGCGAGTTGCTGGCCGGCGTTCTGCTGGTAGCCTTGATAGCGTCCGGGGCCGCCTTTACGATTCGCGATGCCGGAAAACAGTACGAAGAACATATCACTCGTGAAGAGGCATCGGCACGCATCGGCGGTTTGCCCGAGGGGGCGACCGATGTCTGCTATTGCCAAAGGCCGCGCGGAATGATTGCCTATGAGTTCACCATCGACGAAGCAGGATTTCTGGAATGGGCCAATGAAAAGCGAGAAAATTTATGTTTGAATCCGGATTCGTCCATGAAGGAGATCCAGAAAGGCGTCCCGTTTACGATCACACATTATGCCGCATTCATTCCGGATGAAGCCTCAGCTTCGAGCAAGGGAGGTTTTGTTACTATTCCCCAGGGATATTATTACACTGACTATGAGTCCGACAACGGTTACGAACTTGGATACGACACAGCTACTCGGCGTGCATATTTTTATCGCTATACACACTGAGCTTATCCTACAACAAGCCAACTGCTTTTCGGTTTCACAATGAAGTCCACACAACTCCTACACTGGTTGGTTCTTGGCAACAGTTTTGTTGTCATCGGGATCTCCGCGGCGTTGGCGGGTGCGATGATCGGTGTGATTGTGATGGACTGGAGTCTGCTTGGCACGTTGCCGGGATTTATATTTTTGGAATTATCACTTGTTGTGGGCAGCCTTCAATATGCGGCCCAGTTTCGACGAAACGCCTGGGCCGCGGGGGTTGTTGCGAAGTTCCATCTTTTTGGGTGTGCCGTTTCAGGCTTTCTCTTTCTCACGGTATTATTCTCGGTCTCGGTGGCCGGCGTCATGGATTCCCGTTTGCTCCCGCCGCTTCTTGTCATCAGTATATATTGCGGTTTTTGCTGGAGTAGTCGTGAACGTAAGCTGATATACGAGTTCACTATCGATGAAGCAGGATTTTTGCACTGGGCGAATAACATGCGAAGGGATTGCGATGTCATACAGAAAGGCAAACCATTTAAAATCGTGCGTTATAAAATGTTGAAATACGGACATACCGAGGCTTCTCCCGGTAACGATGACATCGCCACGATAACGCGAGGGTACTTCTGTGAGAGTGTGCCCAGAGAAAAACAGAAATTCGTGTTCGCTTACGATTCGGCAACGCGGCGAGCATATTATTTCGGCGAGTGGTGACAGTGATTCGATCAGGGCCGAGGAATTTTAATTGAATCCTTAAACCACCGGCTCTACCGGTGGTCAATGACTCGGAATACTAATTGCTCGCTTTTTCCGTTTATGCTTCGCGCTGGTTGATGACTGGCATTTCAAAGAATCCGGCGACCGGTGGGCATGGCAGATACAACGCCCCCCAATCGAGTGCCTATAATGCTTGCATGGGCCACTGCAGGCCAATAGAATAAGACGTGCTTTCCCTACCAGGCGCTTACAATTCCCGTGTTTCTGCGATAAGTGACACTACCTAATCCGAGGAGGAAGATTCTATGAGATGTTGTCAGTTGGTCTTGTCTATTCTTGTTGTGCTCCTGGTTCATTCGTCAGTTGTTCAAGCCGCACCCATGGTATTCTTCGGCAAGTTCGACGCGCCTGATTTCAACCAACTTAACACAGCATATCCGAACGGCGGTGAAAACTACTGCGTTCCCACATCCTGCGCGGATGGTATTGTCTGGCTTCACGATCATGGGTTTGGCGCACTTCCCGATGCTAGCCAGGAAGAAGACATTATCAATGAACTGGCCAACCTAATGGGTACCAATCCGGATGCTGGTACCGGTAGTACAGGTGCCATTAATGGCATGGAAAGCTACCTTAGAAGATACTACGAGGATATTTTTTCGGATTCTTTTGGCGTCAGTAGTTCGACCTCTGAATCTCTCGAGGAGCAGTGGGAAAAGGTAGAAAATTATGTCTCACAACCAGACACGGTTGTTATTCTCAGGTGCCACGGATACTCTAACGGTTATATAATTGCATCCCATGCTGTGTTTCTGGCCGGATATGACATGACAAATTACGCATCATCAGAGAATTTTGAAGTTTCCGTACACGACCCATACACGGGACCGACTGAATTAACTGATACATACACGGTCGAAGCGGAAAATATTTCCGGTAATTACTACTATGCAACGACCGAATATGTTGGGACCGATGATTTTCCTGTTGATAAAGTATCAGTTTACGGTGCATACGCCTTCCAGATCGTTCCCGAGCCCGGCCTGCTTGCTCTCTTGATTACCAGTATGTTGGCGATGCTGAACATGCCTTGGTTCGGGAGGCAGAGCAATAGGTAAAACAAAAAGGTGATCCCTTAAAGGTGCTGTAATTTGGAACAGCGCGTCTTTTTTCTGGGGATTATCACCTTATCCTGATCGCTCGTGCTTCACGCCTAGTTCGAACCGAAAACCACCTTGCTCGGATCGAATCCCTTCAGCACAAAGAGGTCCGTGGCTTCCTTGCCGAAGGATCTGCCGTCGGACAGGCTTTCTGTGCCGTAGAAGAAGAGTTCTTTGGTCGCTTCGCAATACCTTGGGCTGCGGCCGTAGAGGTATCCGTGTTTGGGAATGCTGAGATAGACTCCCTGGCGGAAGGGCTCGCTTAAGGATTCGCGGCGCCAGAGCATTAGTCGGCCGTTGCCGGTGCCGGGGGTTTCGTGGCAACAGAGCATTAAAAGGCCGTCGGATATGAAGAACGGCCAGGGGTAGTTCTGCCCGTCGGCTTTTTGTTCCAGGGCCGGAATTGGCTCGATAGTAGAACCCTCTAACGGTTTGGCCTTGTTTTTGAAAACCAACGCGAACACTTTTTTGGCCTGTCCCAAGGTGAACAACATCTGGTTTCCATCCGGGGAGAAACTCGGGAACTTGAAAGACTTGGTGGGCCATTCTTCTTCCAACACCGCGATACGGTGGGGGGCGCCAAAGGGCTGGTCGGTGGACGTGCGAGATGCGATCCACAAGCGTTCTTCTTTGACGTCGACCGCCCGCATGAGAAAGGTGATGTGCAATCCGTCCGGGCTGACGGTCGGGTGCCGGCGGACACCGTCCAGCAGAAGTTTTTCCCCCGTGAATTCAGATTGCGGTGATTTTCGAGCGGCTACATAGATGCCGGGCGGCTTGGAATCGGATCCTTTCTTTCGTCGGCCGTACCTGGCGAAAAAAAGCTTCGTTCCGTCGGGCGAGATCCAGGGATCATTCTCGTTGGTGCCAGCCGTGTTGATTTCCTTAAGCGGCACCAGCCGCAGTCGCGGGTTGGCCGGTATTGAGGGGCTCTTGGGCGGATCGATCGCGGCGGGAACAGCGGACTTGTTCGATTGATTATTTTTTTGTCTTTCTATTCGGTTTGGTTTTGGTTTTGGCAGGGTGGACGGTGAGAGTTCGACCATACGAATATTGCGGAGCCAGACGGGGTGGCGGTGGTCGGTGATCATGATGCGGCCCGCGTGGTTGAGGCCGAAGCCCGGCTTGTCGGAAAATTTAGACATTGCAATCCGCTTGCGCCACTCCTTGCTGCTGGTGTCGGCTTCCACGATCTTTTTCCCGTTGAGCCAGTGTTCGATAATGTTGCCCCGCACGACGATGCGCGACTTGTTGTATTGCCCGATGGGCATCAGTTTCTTCTGCTTGTTGGGCGCGTAGAGCTGGTAGATGGAGCCCGTTGATCCTTTGGAATGGCTTCCGAAGCCCCATTCAGCATCGTCGATCAACTGGTATTCGCAACCCAGGAACCACCCGCCGTAGTCGATCAGCTTATACTTGATGCCGCTGTTGCCGCCTTTGGCCAGTTTCCATTCGAAGCTGAGTTCGAAGTCGCCGTATTCGCGAGCCGAGATGATATGCCCCGCGCGGCTCTTGCGATAAATCACCCCGTTCTCGATCGTCCAGCCCGGATTTACGGGCTCGCCTTTTTCCGTGGTCCATCCGTTGAATGTTTTGCCATCGAAGAAGACGTGCTTGTTGGAAGACCGCTTGGTGTTATCCTCCGATGTTTGCGAGGGCGATTTAAGATCGGGCTGATCGGCAAAGGCGGGCAGGACAAAAACAGAACATAAAAAGAGGCTGCAAAATCTCATGGTGGACGCTCTAGCTCTATTTGTAACAAAGAAGAACCGGGGATAGTGTTGGAAAAGGCACGCCACATTACATATCCCCTTTGCCATCACAATTAACATTTTCGTTGATGGGATTTGGAGAGTCAAGATATGGGGGGTGGGGATAGGAACGGAAGGTTGGAACGCTGATCTTTACTGCGCGTCCAGGTACGTTTCTTCGATGGAACCGATCAGAAAACGATTGGGCAGACAATGCCGATGCGTAATTCAGAGACACATGTCACACAATTTTGTGCCCGAAGGACTATTTATTACGGTCATAATACTCTCTCCGCAAAACTTGTGATTATCCTGATAGACCTATCACTCGCATCCTGTCGATATTGGATTAAGGTTGCCCGGGCACCCGCTATCCAATAAGCAAAGGCGCGAACTATCAATAGCCCTTATGTTGCAGTTTGGGATGATTATTGTTGACATAGGATTCGATAAATGGTATTTACCAGCCGCTCGAACCAGCAACGACGACTATTATAAAGGTATTTTATATGCTTATGTATCCTTTTACCGCAAGATTTCAGTTGCTAAGCGTCGCAGCCCTTATTGCCATTGGGTTGCTTAGCTGGAACACAAATGCAGAAGCTCGTTCACCGGGCCGTGGCGGCCATTCGATCTATCGCGGCCATGCTCCTGCCCACCACGCCACACAGGCCATAGCCCATCCCGCTCCAAAGTCCGTTGCCCGGTCAGTTCCACAGCCGGTTGTACGGTCAGCTCCACGGCCCGTTGTCCGAGGTGTGCCCCATCCGTCTGTAAAAGGGCCGCCGCATTTTCATATCTCTGGAGGAGTGAGATTCGTTTTATCTCCGCCTGTCGGTTACACGGTGATAAGCTTCGGAGGCATCCCCTACTATTATCATGCCGGGTTCTATTACAGGCCGTACTGGTACGAGGATCGTTGGGTGTATCGGGTGGTTACACTGCCGGTAGGCCTCACCGTCGTGACCCTGCCCACAACGCCGGATCGTGTCGTAATCAACGGGCAGGTTTACTATCGCGATGGCTCCACATATTTCGTCGAGAACACCCCTGCCGTGGTATCGAGCGCAACCGGTGCCGATTCGCAAATGCAAACGCAATCACAATCACAATCTCAGGCTCAGTTTCAGCCTCAATACAAGGTTGTCAAGCCACCCATCGGCGCGATTGTGGAAACGCTACCCGAAGGCGCTGTTGAGCAAAAGTCCAACAACTCAAGATATTTTCTGGCCGATGATATCTACTATCTACCAATCCAAATCGGTGAAAAGGCCCAGTATGTAGTTGTCGAGAAACCGAATCGGGAAACGGTGAAGCAATAACAGAGCTTGAATAAAAAAAGGCTGGTCAGTTTAAGCCAACCGGCCCTTTTTTGGGATTCAGCTTGTAGGTACGACTACTTTCGACGGACGAAGAGGAGGACAAGGGCAGCCATGCCCAATAAGGTTATCGTGCCAGGCTCGGGGACATTCGCGGCCCAAATATTGTAGTCATCGTTATCTACGTCGCCGTCCATATCGGCATCGCCCTGAAAGACCGTCTGGCCTGTAGTGTTGCCGAGGTTGGGCTCCAGAATATCGTAGTCGTCGTAATCTACGTCGCCGTCCAGGTCGAAGTCGCCGGGCAGCGAATCCCAGGCCGCAAAATCGTCGACGGAAAGATCCAACGGTGTCGGAAAATCCATGGACACATTTCCCAAAAAGCCAACGTAGCCGCTGAAAATCTTTGGCACGTCAGCGGTCGTATAGGTAGACGTGGCCGGGGTATCACTCCCAACGATGAATTGCAATTCAGATATTTCATCAGTTCCATCGTTGTTGTGATCGGCGATGCCGAGACCCGAGATGCGTACGTTACCCGCCTCGGGGCCAGTGGTGATCACCTCAATCTGCATGGTAAAATCGCAGGCGTCGTCCATGAGGGAGCTCATATTAGGGTCTTGGCCGTACGGCTCATCAATAGCCAAACATATACTCGTTTGCCCAGGACCGCCAACATCTCGGATGGCGTATAACGCGACGTAGTGACATGTAGGCGAGTTCATCATCAGGTATCCATCAGCGTACCCATAACCAGGGTCACCCGCAGAATCGGCTTCCCCCATAAAACCGAACAGGCCATGGTCGTTCGTCGTGATGGCTAAGCCGCCATCGGCGTTCAAGAGTCCATGGACAGTGAGCGAACCATTGGTATAGGCTATCGGGCTGCCAACATTGTTGCTCAGAATCCCGAACGCGACTATAGGTGAGAACGTAATGGAGTCCAGATTGGCCGTACCACCAAAGCACACAGTGTAACTGACTTGGTCAGGGGTTACCAATCCCGTGTCCGCCAGCCAGAACTCTGTGGATCCGATTTCATCCTGGAACATCCAGGACTGATCCGGGGCCACGTTGTTAAACGTGTCCGTATAAGTAGCGCCCATTGCAACCACCTGACAGGCCACTAAAACAATGGCTAAAAGTGAAACTAGTTTTTGCATTGTTCAATCTCCTTGAAGCAAGTGACAAGTGTTCAAAAACATCCTTCCATGGTCTACAGTCCCGCACTCGGCACTACACTTTCAAGGCGTAGTTCACCCGTGAAGCTATTCGAGCCCCGGACCATGCCATAAGACCAACTCAAACAGCACAGGCCTTAACTTAGCAGAAAACATAACGGGATCAAACAACTTTGCCAGAAAACTGACATCTCTCGCACTTTATTTGTTTATCTATGAGTTTATTTATAAAACTCTGCCACCAGAATTAGGGAGAGTGATTGCAAAATCTTGTGATTTTCAATCCGCAAAATAGCGACACCTGTGGGTCAAGCGTCGTTTACGGTCACTGCGTTCAACCAGTTCAATAACTTTGTCGTGCTGCAAAAGGAACAACCAGCAGGCGACTCCGCCGGGTGTGATTGTTTGCGTGTGCGGTTTACTGACACCGCAGCAACCCCAATCCGTCCATGGCCAGCGGTATGCCCTTTTTCGACAGGCCCGGTTATCTGCCGGGATTCGATTTCAGTTCGATGTTAAGTGTCCCACCAGACTCGGGCACCTCCAACACCAAGGGCGATCGTTCCGTTCCGTAGACGGCGGGGATTCCCAACT
>JAFGTN010000584.1 GCA_016934075.1 Pirellulales bacterium | reverse complement strand
GATCCGGCCGCTTCCAACCCGATTCTGGACGGCCGCTTCGCCCCACACAACGCGCCGGTGGCCATGGGGCTATGGTATCCGGGCTCGATGGGGCCGACCCAGATGGACATGTGCCCGTTCTGTTCCAATCCCACGCCCAGCGACAGCAACTGGTGTTGCCAAGGCAATAACCTGGGCACGCAACCGGGCAACGGATATGGTTGGGGTAACACTGTGGGCATGTTCGGCCGCTACAAGACGGCCGTTCAATTTCGAGACGTGAGCGATGGTTTATCTCACACGATAATGAACGGCGAAACGTTGCCCAAGCAGTGCAGCTTCTTTTCGGCCTTTGCGGTGAATTTCAACATCGCGCCGACCAACATTCCGCTCAATACGTTCGAATCCAACGAACACAATCCCAACACGCTCTGGTACCGGGTCTGCGGTTACAAGAGCCTGCACCCCGGCGGCGCCAACTTCCTCATGGCCGACGGCAGCGTGCATTTCCTCGACGATGTAATAGACTTCCGTATCTACAACCACCTGGGTACCCGAGCCGGTGGTGAAGGGGAAGGGCGTCTGTAGTGATGGATGTTGTCTTGTCGAATTCAGTGCGTTTTCCAATATTTTTTCGGTACTTCCTCGCTTTGGCAATTATGATCGTGTCGGTGAGTGGTTGCGGTCCCTCGCGGCCCGAGATGGTGCCGACTTCAGGCACGGTGACGATCGACGGCAAAGCGCCGCTTGAGCCGGGAACGCTCTATTTCCACCCAATCGAAACCGCCAAAGGACTCCCCGCCCGGCCCGCCACGGCAACATTTGATACGAGCGGGCGTTACACGGTCAAATCGTTCGAGGAGGGCGACGGTTTGATACCCGGCCGTTACAAAGTATCGGCCGAGTGCTGGGAAGTTCCGCCCAATATGGCCGGCCGGCCAGTTAAGAGCCGCATCGCCGGACGCTTCAACTCGGCCGTTTCCAGCGGGCTGGAAGAGGTGGTGATCGAATCGGGCTCGGCGGACCGCCAGATCGACTTCGAGTTGTCCAGCCGCTAGCCGGCGGCCGATAGAGATCTTCCCAGTCCTCTGGTGCGTCACGGACGCACCCTACTTTCCGATACAATACAAATTCCGCTCGCCGCGGATGAAAATCCGGCCTTGGCTTATTGCGGGCGAGGCGTAGCAGTCTTCGCCCAGGTGGTTCTCGGCTACCAGGTCAAACTTCTCGCCCGGGCGGATGATTTTGGTTATACCTTGGTCGCTGAGGAAGTGTACCAGTCCGTCGGCCGAGACGGTCGAGGCGCTATAGTGCTTGCCAAGACGCTCCATCCAATAGCGTTTGCCCGTGGCGGCCTCGAAACAACTACCGATGCCCTGATCGGAGGCGATCAGGAAGTATCGCCCCTTTCCATCGGGACATTCCTTGCCGGGCTTGCCGTCGGCCACTATGGGCGAGGGCACGTAGGCGCAGCCTTTTTCGGTTCGCCAGACAATTTTTTCGTCGCCGATTTTTCCTTTTCCGTCGGGTTTGATTGCGAGAATGTGCCACGTGGGAAAACCGGCGGTGATAAAGATGTATTTGCCGTTATAGACGGGCGAGGCAACGAACTGCTCGGTGGGACCGTCCATAATCCAAAGCTCGCGCCCGTCGCGTGGATCGTAGCTTGCCACGCAAAGGCTGCCGCTGAGAACCATCTGCACGCGACCGTCGATCTCGCGCACGAGCGGCGGGCAGTAACTACGCGTGTTGTTCGGTCGTGGTGTTTTCCAAACGGTCTTGCCCGTGGCGCGGTCCAGGGCGACCAGGTATCCGTCTCCGTCGTGATCGCCATTCAATATTAAAAGGTTCTCGTAAATCAAAGGGCTGGTGCAAAAGCCGTGTATGGAACTGAACACACCGGGGCGTGCTTGCCACTTACGGTTGCCGTCGAAATCGTAGGCCGCCACATACATTTTCCCGCTCTTCGACGGCTTCTTGCCTGTCGTCATTTCGGTGTCTAGAAAGGCAACGTAGACCAAATGCCCGTCGGTAACCGGTGTGCCCGACGCATGGCTGTTGAGCCGATGTTTCTTTTCCATTGGCGCCTGCAGTACGCAGCGTCGCCAGAGAATCTTGCCACCCCGGCGGTCGATGCAAAACAACATACGGTCGCCCGTGTCTTTCATGGCCGAGACGACAAAAACACGGTCGCCCCAGACGATGGGCGAAGCGTGTCCGGCGCCGGGGATGGGTGTTTTCCAGGCGATGTTTTTACCCGTAGGACCGTCCCATTGCGTGGGGATACCTTTTTCCAGGCTGGTGCCGTCGCCACGTGGCCCGCGCCAGCCGGGCCAGTTTTCAGCCCGCACTGGAAGGGAAACGATGAGAAGTTGGACAAAGATCGTGACGAGGAGGATGGTTACAAAGGGTCTATGGGAAGTCATACTGCAAGGCCATTTACTCACGAAATACCGAAAGGACGAAAGCACGATAAAGAAAGAGGGAAGAGGAAAAGGATGCAATATTCTTTTCAAGTTTCGTGTTTTTGTCCTTTCGTGTTTTCGTGATTCTTGTATATTCGTTTCGAGTTTCCAGTTAAGCTTGCCCTATGCAAATATCGTACACGGTCGCCAACGGCGCGTGCAAGCATACGCCCCTACTGGTAGGGATTCGGCTGCGTGGCTGGGGCATAGCTTAAAACGTGTTTTGAAATGGGTGCCACTGCTGGCTTGTCCAGCAGTGTATAGTGCATGAATCGGAAAAAACACTGCTGGACAAGTCAGCAGTGGCACCCAAAAACGGCTCACAGGAATTTCCAGACACGTTCTTAAAAATCGGCCGAGCCGGGCGTTCGCGGGAAGGGGATCACGTCGCGGATATTGGTCATGCCGGTCATGAACTGCACGGCCCGTTCCAGGCCCAGGCCAAAGCCCGAGTGGGGCACGCTGCCGTAACGCCGCAGGTCGATGTACCACCAGTAGTTTTCGGTGTCCAGGTTCTGTTCGGCCATGCGGCTTTTCAAGATGTCGAGCCGCTCTTCGCGCTGCGAGCCGCCGATGATCTCGCCCACCTTGGGCACGAGCACGTCCATGGCTCGCACGGTTTTCTCATCGTCGTTGACGCGCATGTAAAAGGGCTTGATCGTGCGGGGATAGTCGTAGAGTATCACGGGGCACTTGAAGTGCTCTTCGGTGAGAAAACGTTCGTGTTCGGCTTGCAGGTCGCAGCCCCAGGTGACGGGGAACTCGAACTGGCGGCCCGAGCCGGTAAGTATTTCGACAGCCTCGGTGTAGGGCAGTCGGACAAATTCGCTATCGACAATTTTTGTCAATGTTTCCAGGATAGTCTTGTCGATCCGCAGGTTGAAGAACTCCATGTCTTCGTGGCATTGTTCCATTGCGTCGCGGAAAATGCGTTTGAGGAACCGTTCGGCCAGGTCCATGTTATCGTACAGATCGAAGAACGCCGCCTCGGGCTCGACCATCCAGAACTCGGCCAGGTGCCGCGAGGTGTTCGAGTTCTCGGCCCGGAACGTCGGCCCGAACGTATAAACCTTGCCCAAGGCCGAAGCATAGATCTCGCCCTCGAGTTGCCCGCTCACGGTCAGATACGAAGGCCGGTCGAAAAAGTCCTTGCTGAAGTCGACTGTGCCCGTGTCGGGTACCTTGGGCACTTCGTTAAGATCGAGCGTGGTCACCTGGAACATCTCTCCGGCGCCTTCGCAATCACTGGCGGTGATGATGGGGGTGTGTACGTAGAGGAAACCTTCCTCCTGGAAAAAGTTGTGGATCGACCGGCACGCACAGTTCCGCACGCGGGCCACGGCGCCGAAAGAATTCGTCCGCGGTCGTAAGTGGGCGATCGTGCGGAGGAACTCGAACGAGTGCCGCTTCTTCTGCAAGGGATAGGTTTCCGAGTCGGCCGTGCCATGCAGCGTGACGGACTTGGCCTGCACCTCGGTGGCCTGACCCTTGCCGGGCGATTCTTTCACTAGTCCCACGACGGAAATGCTGCACCCGGCCGTGAGCCGTTTGATTTCCGACTCGTAGTTCTCCAGGTCCTTGTCGGCAATGATCTGGATACCGCCCATCGATGATCCGTCGTTAAGCTCGATAAAGCTGAAACCCGCCTTGGAGTCGCGGCGCGTGCGGACCCAACCTTGCAGAAGAACCTCGCGGCCGATAGCCTCGGCCTTGCGAGCGTTGGCGACGGACATTTTCTCGGATTTATTTTCTGACACGATCGGGCTCCGGATCTAATTTCGTAGGCCGGG
>JAFGTN010000060.1 GCA_016934075.1 Pirellulales bacterium | reverse complement strand
TATCTATGTTATTTGGGAATTCTTGGTGGGGGTCTTGCATGGGAATATGAGACGGGTAACGGTCTGGACGCTGAGGGTAGAGGCGATATGCTCGCTAATCTTTGAGGAGTTATTGCCGGTCACGGCTGGCCCATGCGAGACTGTTGCGAAAACACCTGCGCTAAGAAATATGGAAAGCCAGTGAAAGATTTTAAACCAACTCGCCGCAAGTAGTACGGGACCCTATGGATATGCACTGTTGTTTGTGTGAGCATCTATTCACGCGGGTCCCATGAACGTGCGGGACATCGCAGATCATGTTTTAATTGCCTGATCAGTCAATCACGACGGAGTTAATCGTCTTGCTCCGTGATTGTTGTGCGCCCACTTATTAAGGCAATTGACTGCTTTCAGGACGAGTCATCGAAGATTGACTGGATCTTTGCTGGACGATTCTATTATGTGGTTACCGTAGTTGTTAGCCAGCGATTCGTTCAGCTGAGAGAGTCACCTAAAAACGTCGCACATGGATATGATGAAATGAGAAGAAACGCAAAAGTGTATTTGTTTCTTGCCCTATTATGGGTAGGCTCTATCGGCTGTTGTCTGCCAATCCTTATGAGCCTCGGTCACCAGATTTTGCAGTCATGGCATGAAGATAACACGCTTCTATCGGTACAGGACTGTTGGCATGCTGAAGAGGGCGTCTTGCTGAAGGTTGAGGCAAAATCATCCATCACAAGGGTAATCAGCGAGGATCTATATCCTTTTTACCATCTTGTTGATCTTCCATTCAGGGCGCTCCGGACGGGGACTTCGGATACGTATATCGTTCTCGTTGAACTCGAGTTGGCATTGGGGAACGAAGCATCTCTTGAGCTGTATAGCGCGGATGGTCACCATTGCTTCTTTTCAACGTATTATGTTGAAGCACAGGTTGATGACGCTGCCTGGGAAGAACTATGGAACCGGGATGCGAACGCGATCATTGAAATCGGCGATTCGTTGAAGCACGGCGGGGCCAGAGGCTGAACGTCGAGGAGGACTGGGAGGCCTACGGGCCGGGCGACTGGCTCAATACCGACGGGTTGTGTATCAATACGAAGTCGTCCTATTCGTACACGCTTTACCTCGACGACATGCGTTTCAGCGACTCAGAGACGGTGCAGTACAATGCCCTGAAGGGCGGGTCTCTTGGACAAATTGCGGCGGAGTATACGTTGGGCGATTTCCCGAGCAAAACAGTGAAGTGGCTGCACTATGACCAGCTCGGCAACGTCGCGGGCAAGTCCGGCAGCGCGGGAACCTCGACCGATTCCTATCACCAGGACGCGTACGGCAACGTCATCTCGAACATCAACACGGGTCAGTGGGCAAGTTCCTTCTCAGGCCGCCACCTGACGACGAAAGAATACGACGCTAATTGCCACCTTCACTATTTTTGGCACAGGTGGTATGATGGAGAAGTTGGAAGGTTTTTGGCCGTAGACCCGGAATGGAGAATAGACCACGGATATACCCTGGCCGAAGGCAACCCGCTATCTTGGGTGGATCCAACTGGCAGAGCGGCAACACCCACTCCCGATGTCCGTTTGCCTAAGCCAGCTGGAGCGAAGGACTGCGACGAGACACATTGTGTCACAGGGCCTTGCGACAAACCGAAGGATCTGGACAAAATGAAGGACAGGATTAAATGTGTAATTGATAAGCTCACCGCTCAACCTGACCAGGACATACACAATGTCAGTACTGTCCCGTTATAAGTCGAACAATTTCAGTTGGCAATCGGACGGTGGGTATTGAATCGGAGTTCGACGTCCGAAAGCACCTGTAAAATGGGCGTTTTCTCGAACAGTGTGATGCTGAGAATCTGTAGAATTGAGTAAAGACTCCGGTCGATCTGGAGTTGCTTTTTGACAATTGCGACCAGGACGTAAACGCTGATGGCAATCCAGATTTGAGTTTTCACGGCATTCTCGGAAGTGCCGAAGAATGCTTTGATGCGCAGGTGCTGCTTGATCCATTTGAAAAACAATTCGAACTGCCATCGGCATCGGTAGAGTTCGCAGATGCTGAAAGCCGGCAGGTGGAAATGGTTGGTCAGGAAAACCAGAGACTTCTTTTTCTCGGCGTCGTAAAAGCGAATCCGGCGAAGTGTTTCGGGGTAGTACCGAGAGGGATAGAATCCTGTCAGCACACCGGTCTGATCGCTTCGCAGGCCGGCTGTCTGCTCGACGGGGGAAGAATGGTGACGACGAAATTGAAGGTTCTTCTTTGCCCGGATCACGAAAAAGGCGCGGGCTTCGTGGATCGTGTACAGCCGGGCGAAGTCGAGATAGCCGCGATCCATGACATAGATCGATCCGGGTTCCAGGATGAGTTCGTCGAGCAAATTGACCTCGTGGGTTTTGCCGGGAGTCACAAAAACACACGTGGGAATGCTGCCGCGCAGGTCCAGCAGGGTGTGCATCTTGACGGCGCCTTTGCGTTTGCGGAAGTGGGCCCAGGGAAACAGAGACAGGCAAAGATCGATCGTGGTGGCGTCCAAGGCATAAACTGTCTGCTGAAGGTCGAGCCCGAACGGTTCGTCGGCGTAAAGGGTGCGGGCTTGGGCGATGAGCTCTTTGGCAAAGTCTTCGTAGATGCGCCAATCGCGTTGCTCGTTGGCTTTGGCCAGAGTGCTGCGGGAGACCCGGCCCCGAATGCCCATGTGATAGAGCTTGTTTTGCATCGACCGTAAACAGGCTTCGATGTCTCTCAAACTTTCCCGGTAGGAAAGTTGGGCAAAAGCCATGCAGAGAAACTGATCCATGCAGGAGAACAATTTGATTTTGTAGTTGCCCCGATAACGCTTGACGCATTTGCGAAACTCGTGGTGGGGTAAAAGATCGAGAAGTTGAGAGAAAACCGTTTTGCCTGAATTCAAAGGACTGCTCCTTCCCACGGAATGGGAAAGTATGACTTTTCAGGCTTTCGGTTTTCAAATCGATTACGCTCATTT
>JAFGTN010000583.1 GCA_016934075.1 Pirellulales bacterium | reverse complement strand
TGGGCGAGGGCCGAGCGGCGGGATCTTCCACAACCGGACCTTTTGTGGCCGGCGCGAGTTTTTCGCTGTGTTTCTCTGTTGCCTGTCCAATCTCCCGAAAATCAGTTTCGCTCAACTCTCGTCCGCCCAGCGGATAGTCTGGAATGGTTAGTTGACTGATGCGACGGACCTTTTCCACACGCGCGGCGCCATTCACGAACGGATCGAAGGCTGCTTCGCCCAACAGGGCCAATGAGAACGGTCCTTTGCGATCGGGATACTTTTGTCGCATCTTCTCATCTTGATCGACTCGATAGCTGCCCAACTTGCCGCCGTAGAAGCGGTAACAGGTTCCATAGGACCACACGCCGCGTTCGGCCGCCAGACGGAAATCGTAAAACACGCCGCTTATCTCCTCGCTTGCCGGTCCCTTGCTTTTAAGTCTCGAGCGGAACGGGCGAAGGTATGTCCCATATTGAGGGCCCAGGTCGTGCCAGTGGGCGCGGTCGGCCCGCGAGATATAGCTGTTGCTATAGGAATCGGTGGCAGCGGTCAACTCGATCAGCCGAGTGGCTACTTTTTTCGCGGCGGCCGCAGTGGGGGTGGGTTCTTTGAGAGAAAAATGATGGGCATATCGGGGCGATGCTTGCGAATCTCGGCCACGAATTCGTTCAAGAGCTTGATTCCCGGATAGGGATCGGCCTTGCATTTTTCGCAACGGCAGTAGTGCCCGTCGTGTTCGGGGGTTTCCATTACGATCCCGTCTACCAGTGGTTCGCGAGTGATCAGTTCTGCCACGCGACGCAGGTACCAACGCCGTGTTTCGATCTGTCAAGTCAAGAATTATAGAATCCTTTGAGTAGCTCTAGAAATCCACTCCGGGGGCGGTACTGGTGAATGTCGTCATTCCATCTTAACTGAAAATGCAGAGCTAGTCGGTGCAGTTGTGAATCAACAGCCATGCTCCAAGTCCTCAGCAATTCGATGGCTATATCAGGTGTCATCGCACCATCAGGAACACCGGCTGCGGTGAAGAACGCGTATCATTGTTATAATATCCGTTCAAAAAATGTCGTCTTTATGCGTTATTCCTGTCAAGTTCGATAATTGGTTACGATGTTAACTTGCTTGGTTTAGACTTTAGTATCGACATTTTGGATTTGGCTCTCGGAAATTACCGGATTGTCTTGGCTTTCACGGTTGTTTTTGCACTCTTTCCAATAGCTGAAAATTGCTTCAATAACTGCGGCAATAAACATCACCAGGAACGCCGCGCCAATGTACCACTTAAACATGTATAACTCCTTTTGTTCATTTCTTCGATGGTTGACATCAACACAATGTTTTTATCACGAGACAAACAGTGTCACGCAGGCGAGGCCATCGTCGGCACCATCGCGGATAGCTGTTTGAATTAGCGTGTCCGCCACTTCTTGGGGATCGCCGGATTTCGAAAGGGTTTGCGTAATCACTGCATCATCCACCACGTTGGTCAATCCAGAGGCCGAGAGTAGTAATCTATCATTCGGTTGGAGTTCTACGGTCTTCACATCGGGACCTTCGATATGGTCCTTGACACCGAGGTATTGTTGCAGTACATGCCGTAATCTGTGTGATTTAGCTCCATCGGCTGTGATGACACCTTCATCAAGTAAGGCTTGTGCCCATGAGTGATCCCGCGTTAATTGCTTGAGTTGTCCGTTACGGGCAAGGTAGGCACGATCGGCCCCCAATCCCGCAATATAGAGTCGTGTTCCTGCCAATAAAGCCATCACGACAGTGCTACCAACGTTGTAATAACGGCTATCGAGATCGCTAATTAAAGCGATTTCAGCATTGGCGTCGGCGAACGCCTTGCGAATAGCTGTCTCTACCGCCATTTTATTATTCACCGCTTGAGCAATCTCGCGGGGAAGCCTTGAAAGTCTGTTAATCACGAGTTGTATTGCTCGTTCACTGGTTCGTATCCCACCAATGCCATGGGCTACCAGAAACATCCCACCTTGGTTATCCAGATAACAACGAATTACACTGGAGGTCGCTTGGTTTCCTGGGACCGAACAGGAACCGGTACTAATTATGTATTGTGTAGGGGATTTCTCTGTGTTAATTCCCGCAACAGGTGATGATGATTTTGGTACGAGTTCGTGAATTTTGGCTAACAATTCATTGAAGTCAAATGGTTTGTCAAAAATGGCTGCAGCACCAAGCAGGCGCGCTTGCTGATGAGTCTTTCGATCCCCAAAGGCGGTGATCAAGATCACCGGCGGGCATTCTAATCCACAAAGTCGCACATCCTGAAGGACGTCAAGTCCAGTGATACCGGGCATGCGGATATCGGAGATAACCAAGTCAAACTGCTCCGACTCCAAGGCAGCATCGAGAGGATCGATTTGATTGATCAGGTCAATTCCGTGATCGCACTCCGTTACTTCAAAACCATCTTTGGACAGCCACCACGCCAAGAGACTCCGCATCTCGTCGTCATCTTCCGCCAGTAGAACACGGCGTTGATCCGTGATGGCACACGCTTGTCTTGCGGAAGAGTCTTGTTCGGGATATTTGCTGATTTCTCGCTCGGGTTGTTTTTGACTAATACGCCGTACGTCTGGTGAGACTGCAAATTGCTTTGGCACCGATTTTTCACCTGTCTGCAAATCTCTCATGGAATAGATCCTGGTTCAGCGTTTCGATGGAATTGGTTGTCGAAGGCAAGTATTCTGTTTCCACATTCAGCAATGAGTGGATTTACGCCTCTTTCTTGTTTGCTTGTTGGCATCAACGTTTACTCTGCCGCCATCATCAATCGAAATCTGCCTCCGACGATGCAGCGGACCATTAGAACTGTTGCATGATGAATCGGGCTTAAGTATTTGTTCGAGAAGCTCCTTACGCATAATTCGCTTTAACCGTGGTGCTTCTATGCCCAGCCGTACACGGTGTCCAGTGATGTGGATAACCTCTACAGTTATGTCCTCGTCGAGAACAATCTTTTCTCCCTCTTTCCGCGATAGCACAAGCATTTCGACTCCTTCATGTGAATTATGTAGCATCGAAGCCCTATTTGGCGTCCTGACCACTTTTGCTGTCAAGAAAGGCATACCATAATACATTTATGGATTCATGACATTTGACAAGCGAGCAAATTCGGTGCCAACCAGAGACACATTTGATTACAGGACATTTATCTTCACGCACGATGTTCCAGAAGCCGAAGTGTTCACACGACTCTGACGATATCAATTAGATAATGGTTTAGACCGGGGCATATTTCCCCCGAACTGTCCCAGATGAGGCGAAATGCCTCACAATGTGAAGGACCTATCGCACACGACAGCGGCTCAGTCCGTTGGAGCAAACAACATCGACTCGATTGTCAATCGTTTCTACACCGTCTATGTTTCGCAGAGTTTCCTGCAAGAGTTGTTTTAAATAAAACTGAATCATATTGTTATTATATTGCCCATACCCGAACGGCTACAATGACTTGTCTTCCTCGAGTACTCCATAACGAAGGAGTTTCCGATAGAGCGTCTTGCGGTCGAATCCCAATACTTGGGCAGCGAGTGTCCTGTGCCCGCCGACGGTCTCCAACACATGGAGTATGTAGCGACGCTCGACCTCCTCCATGGGAACAAGCTCGGTAGGATCATTGCTGCCAACAATTATGTGCGACGTCTGGTAATCGCGCATTTTCTCCGGAAAGTCTTCCACCGCGAGCTTTTCAAAATGAGTCAATGCAACTGCTCGTTCGACAGCGTTTCGGAGTTCACGAACGTTGCCTGGCCAAGTGTAGTTAAGCAGTTTTCCGGCCAATGCATCTGATATTCCCACAACGGTCTTTCCGGAACGGGCAGCGAACAATTCGAGAAAATGCTGCGTCAAGAGGAGTGCATCTGTTCCCCTCGCGCGAAGAGGTGGAAGTGTAAGATTGATGACGTTGATGCGAAAGAACAAATCTTTTCGGAACCGGCCTTCCTCCACGGCGGATTCAAGGTCACGATTTGTTGAGAACACAATCCTCGCGTCAAACGGCAACTCTTTATCGCTACCAATCGGGCGAACGACATACTCTTCCAAGGCTCTGAGTAGTTTGGGCTGTAGCCCCAGCGGAAGTTCCCCAATCTCGTCTAGAAACAGTGTCCCACCCTTGGCCTGCAAAAACAATCCCTTGCGATCTGTTCGAGCATCCGTGAAGGCCCCCTTAACGTGGCCAAAAAGTTCGCTTTCCAAGAGAGCATCCGGCAGTGCGGCACAATTGACGGCGACAAATGGTCGTTCGTGGCGGCGACTTCGTTTGTGTATGGCCTTTGCCACTAGTTCTTTTCCCGTACCGCTTTCACCTGTAATAAGAACCGTAGCTTCCGAGTCCGCAATACGATTAAGCTTGTCGTAAAGAACTCGCATCGGTGGACTTTCACCAAGAAGCTCTTCAAAACGTCGGGATTGCTCGACTACCTCGCTTAGAACCTTCACTTTTTCCTGCAGGCTACGGTGCCTGGCAGCTCGCTCCAGAGTGAGAGCCAGAATATTCATTTCTACCGGCTTGGTAATGAAATCGTAGGCGCCGGCACGAATCGCAGCTATGGCCGTCTCGAGGCTTCCGAACGCAGTCATCACGACCACCGGTACGTCCGGTCGGTTGGCGGCAATTCTCTCGCAAAGCTCTATCCCGCTGAGGCCGGGCATGCTCAAGTCAGTCAGGACTACATCGAAAGTCTCATTTTTCAAAGCCAGCAATGCTTCTTCGGCGGAGATGCGCCAAGAAGTCTCGAATTGTCTTGGACGCAAGGCGACTTCAATCGTTTTGCACATGGTTTGATCATCATCAACGATCAAGATTCTTCCATGCATTCGTCAACCTCCTGGGGCAAATAGACCGAAAAGCAGCTGCCTTTTTCCGGCTCGCTCTCTACGTCAATCCATCCTCCATGTTCACTAACAATACCGTAAGCTATCGAAAGGCCCAATCCGGTTCCTCTGCCGATGTCCTTAGTCGTAAAAAAAGGTTCAAACAAGAGACGCATGTTCTCTTTTGAAATTCCTACTCCTTCATCGCGTACCGAGAGACAGAGGTATTCCCCACCAGTAGTATCATGACCTTCTGGAGGTTGAGCGTATTTCCGACAAATCGCCACTTTTACGTTGCCACCCTGGGGCATTGCCTGAATGGCATTGACAATAAGGTTAGTCAGTACCTGCTGAATTTGGCCGGCGTCCGCTTCTGTGGTAGTGTCGAGACATTCAACAACTAGAGATATCGTCACATTTTGTTTCTTACTCAAAGCCGCCAGGAGTTCTATGGATTGCTCTGCTACTTTTTGTAGATTCACTGGTATGCTGTGGGAAACGCTTCGACGAGCGAAGTCGAGCAATTGCCGCACAATAGTCGTAATGCGATCAGATTGGTCCTTGATTATATTACCGCTTTCCACAATCTCGGCATCCGATAGTGTCCCATCCGCGATCATAGCCCCTCGGGCGGAAACGACATTCAGTGGTGTTCCAAGTTCGTGAGCCATTCCAGAGGCCAGCCGACCAACCGTCTTGAGGCGATCCGCATGACGCAATTGCTCCAGAGCGGCAATTTTCGCTGCCGCTTCTGAACGAATCTCCTCCTGCGACTCGGCGAGTTGCTTACACATGGTATTCAACGCTTCCGCAACTTCAGAAATCTCGTCATGTCCATGAAGATGCAAAGGTGTGCTGAGGTCTCCCTCCCCAACTCTTCGTGTCTTCTCGACCAATAGATGCAAGGGCCGGCCAACCAATTTGATACCCAACGGCACGGCTAGAAGTCCACTTCCCAGCAGCAAGATGCCTACCAGAAGCAGTGTTTGGATAAAAATTTGATGAGAATATTCAGTAAGTTCCGATAGGGGTTCGGAAAGCTCAAGAGCCCCAGTCTGCTGCTCGTTGACCGGTACAGGGACGTATGTATACAAGTATTCGCTACCATCCGGATTACTTAATTTCAAGGACACATCATTCCCACGCCGCACTCGCACAAGTTCTTTCTGTGGCGCTCGGGGACAGTGGCTAGGATCTGATTCTGGTGTTGCGTCCAACCAAACCCAGCGGATGCTCACCCGGTCTTCTACAGCGTTCGCATCCTCGATCAGTTGTTGGGCACGAACGCCTTTATCAACGTTCCAGCTATCGGCCACCAACCCCTTCATGGCGCGCCCTAGCAGAAGGGCATCGCGTTTCATGTTGAGTTCAAAGAGATCGGTCTCATTCTGGATCGAAATGTATCCGTCTATAGCTAGAAGAAGTATTATTCCGAGAAGTAATATGGATACGAGTTTGGCTGTAAGTTTCATGTGATGTACTCCGCCGAGAATATCTTTACACCACTAACTCATACATTCACTGTTTCCCAGTAGTATGACTCATAGAGTTGTTTTTCGACGACCGATAACCGTTCTATCACTCCGGCCTTCACGTTATGATTGGCCATTCCGTAGCGCTGACATGCGCTCATCGTAGGCGGTGAGAACTTCTTGACGACTTAGCATACATATTACATGCTTAGGATTTTCTACATCAACAACTGGAATCTCCGTGATGTTCTTCTGTGTACAGAGCCGCAGTGTAGTGTGTAGATTATCTTCTGGAGTGACCGTTACCACCGATGAGGAGGCTAGATCAGAAGCCAAAATGAGATTTCCGGCATCTTTGTTTACGAAGGCTGAGCGAATATCATGTAATGAGAAAATTCCAACCAAATCCTCGTTCTCATCTACAACAGGAAAGTAAGATTCCTTGCTGTGGGCAACCATGCGAAGTACTCTTTGCAAGGGTATGTCCTCATGAATCAAGGTGGGTAGGCGTGAGGGGTTATATATCTCTCGTACTACCATTCCCTCTAGCACGTCCACGACATAATCGCCGAGGTGGGCGGGACTGTCGATCAGCGAAGGCACCTGCTCTTCGTACAGCGACCACCGCGATGAGAGGACGGCCACGTTTATTACACTAACAAGCATCAACGGAACCAGCAGATCATATGAACCACTCATCTCGGAGACCATGATCAAAGCTGTGAGCGGCACTTTGGCCACGCCGGCAAAGAATCCGCCCATGCCAACCAGTACAAAGGCTTCCGCTGGTGGAGCTACCCCGGGAAACATGGTATTGCATAGCAAGCCAAAGGCTCCACCGAGCATTGCACCGATGAATAATGAAGGCGCAAATACACCACCACTTCCCCCTGAAGAAATAGTGAAGGAAGTCGCTAGAATCTTGGCTACAACGAGCATAGCCATCAACTTGAGCGTCATGTTGCCATTAATGGCTTCCTGAATCCAGCCGTAGCCACCAGCCATGACTTGAGGAAACCACAGTGCAACTAGACCGAGAAGAAGACCGCCTATGGCCGGCTTAATGTGATTAGGAACCGGCAGTCGACGGAAGAAATGATCTCGCAAACCATAGAAACACCAGATATAAAGAAAACCCGACACGGCGCATATGATGGCAAACACGAGGTAGAATGGCAATTCGGACGGTCCTTCGAAAGACAATGTCTCCGGAACGATAAAAGCGAGCCCCGGGCCATAAATCGATGAAAACACCGAATAGGCGACAACCGATGCCACGACACACGGGACAATCGCTGAAAACTCGACGGCCGTACTTGCGTATAAAACTTCAACGGCGAATAGAGCACCGCCTAATGGAGCCCGAAAAATTGCACCGACACCGCCGGCTGCTCCGGACAAAATCAACATGCGACGTTCCCAGTCGCTGAGTTTTAGTCTATCGGACAAAAATGATCCGAAACCGGCACCAATTTGGGCGATCGGTCCTTCACGACCGGCCGAACCGCCGGTTCCAATCGTCACGATACTGGCCAATGTTTTAACCAATGGTACGCGGGCGCGAATTCTACCCCCAAGGCTATGGAAGGCTTTTACCATGGCGTCCGTGCCATGCCCTTCGGCTTCGGGGGCAAAGCAGTACACAATGCAGCCGCATACAATACCTCCAAAAACGGGAACTAAAAGAACTGCCAACCAATTCGTGGGCATCTGAGCAACGTGCGAAATGGGCTCGGTACCTGCCGCAGGGGGGTAGTATCCTTCTATATGCCCCAACGCATACCCCTGTAACAATACCAAGAAATAAAGAAAAGCAGCCGCTCCCAGGCCCGCAACTACTCCGACAAGCGCACTGAAGACTATCACTCGACCGGAGGATTCCAAGTCAAACACGGTGCGCAGCTTATGCCCAAATGCTGGAAAAAAACCTTGCAGCCTATTATTCAATATTCGCACTAGAACGCCTCAATTAGCCTCTGTTCTGTCACACAACTGAGCATGATCTTTTCCGAAAATCACCGAAAACACACAAAAGTTTATCTGGCTGATTACGTATATCTTGCTCGCACAACCTATTCCGGATCCATCAAAATACCACAGAGTATTACTCGAAAAAAGGGGAAAGATGAGTTCTAGCATGTCGAGGTCCCAAGTAGTAGCTAGCTCTGATCTACAGGTAGGAGCATCAAAATAAGCCTTTAACTCCATTACCTCCAGACGAATTTTATTGTCGACCACAAACCAGTGTCTAAGATGCGACAATCTGCGGTCGATGTGACTGCGCTTTTCTGACCGCATGCGTATTAAGACACAATCCACTTGTCTCTAAAGCCTTGCTCTCTAAGGAATTACTCTTCTCATCTGTCCATTCCTGCAAACTCGGCATGTGACTTGCTTCGAGATTAGTCGGGATCGAGTCAGGGATGCGAAAGCGGGGTAATAGTTGGCGAAGCGGGTGTAATTCAGTATGCCTGGTCCGATGTAATAGCATCTCCAAGCTGAAAACTCGCCCAATATCGCTATATCGGGGTATGAACGATATCGTAACCTTAAAGTGTTAATAAATACGGCTGCATATGACCGGACAAAGTGATTGTCTTTCTAGCAGCATAACCATAAACTTCACTCGACAATATTCCTTCAACCATTCCGGGGAGGCCAATTATGAAATACGCAAGAACTTTTTCGTTTTGCGTGGTTCTCGTTTGTCTGATTTCATCGGGCATTTTTTCCACGCAGGCAATTGCCGATTTTAAGATGGGTAAAGAGCTCAAAGCGGCCGACGAAGTCAAAAAACTGAGCGTTACCATCACAGTAGGCAAAGACGGTGGCGATTTAGAGGAGGGAGTAGCCTTGGACCTGGGTTTGGGCTTCCCCCTGCTGCTCGAACCGGTAGGCCGTGATACGTCACAAGCTCTCGAGTTCGGCGCCGTGCCGCAAGAAACCACTGCGGGCAAAAAGATCGCAGCCGGTGAAAGGGGTAAATTCACATTCACGTTGAAAACCGACGCCACCGTTCAAAACCAAGCTGCGGATCAGGCATCGGGACAGGACCAGTCGACGGGCACAGACCAGGCTGCGAATCAGAACCAGGCAAACGGTCAGGACCAAACGACGGGACAAGACCAGTTTGACACCACAAGTCAGCTTCTCGACGGCATTCGCGTGTCCGACATTTCAAGAATCGGTTTTGCCGGTTTGGGAAAAAAGAAATGGACCCTGGCCGGTTATGAGATCCTTGTCAACGATAAATTGCTGGCATCGAACGACAAAGTGGATGCGAAACTCGACGACGCGGTGACGGCAGCCCAATTCGGCATCGCCGACCTGAATCTCAAGATAACACCGCTCGAGAAAATAGTCTCCGACCTGGCAGCCCTCGAAGACTCGAAACTGGCCACCAAGGCGGACCTCAAACAACTGGCCGAGACGAAGAAGAAACTGCAACCGCTTGAGGAGAAACTCAAGCTCCTCAAAGCTCAAAGCCTGGGAAAATATCCATGGTTCATAGACGATAAATTCGTGCCCCTGGGGCAAGAGGGCGCGGAAATTAAATCGGCCAAGGTTACTCTGCTCACCCAAAAACATAGCGGAGCGGGCACAAAAAACCGTGTCTATTTCCGCACCGGCGGACACAAGTATCAGCTCTCTTCATACAACAATCCATTGTCGTCCTCGCTGGGGCCGCAAGTGTTCGATCTGGATCTCTTGGCCGGACCGCTCACGGCAGGTAACGTGCGTGGTTTTGCCTTGGGCATGCTGGCCAACGATCAGCCCTACGGCGACGCGCCCGACCGTTGGCACCCCGAGCGAATCCTGGTGGAACTCGACGGAAGTATCGTCTACGACAGCGACGAATATCCCTACGATCGCAAATCGCTGGATGCCATTCGCATCATTCCCCCTGTTCATCTGGACAAGGACGGCAACGCTGTAAGTAACAAGAATCACACCCTCCGTGAGGTTTATGTGTGGGAGTCGGGCAAGGCCATGGGCCTTGACGAAACGGACAACAGCCCGCTGCCCTTGCCTCCCAAGGATGATCCTACGTATCCAGACGTCGAACCGGGCCTGCCGGACGATAGTACCTTGCCGGATGACACTCAGCCCGACGATAGTACCATGCAGGACAATAGTAACCTGCCCGACGACGGTACGTTGCCGGACGATGGAAGTTATCCCGACGACGAGTATTTCCCTGGAGAGGACGAATGGTGTCCGGATGACAGCGGCGATTGGATTCCCGGTGGAGGTGGTGATTGGATTCCTGGTGGAGGCGGCGATTGGATTCCCGGCGGAGATGGTGGTGGCTGGATTCCCGGCGGGGGCGGCGGCTGGTGGCCGCCAATATGGCCGCCCATATGGCCTCCGGGTGGATCGAATCCGCCTCCGATCGGTCCCGTGCCGCAAGTCAAAGATGCTCGTATCACGGCGGGCTGGAGGATGAACGATACCTTCACCGTGGAGTGGGATTTCGATGGCGACGAATCACAGGTAACACAGTACCGCATCATGCTCTACACATTCAAGCCCGAACTTGCAAATCCCATTCAGATGCTTTTGGATACGAAAACCGAGGCCGCCGGCACACGAACGACCACGGTCAACATCGCCGGTCCGCTGGCGGGCCTGGACTACGTAATCGCACAAGTTACAGCCGACTTTAGCGACGGCACCTTGCATGCTGACCTGACTCCGGCGCATGCCGTGTTCCCCTCAAACACCGACCCGCTGCTGGACAGACTGCACATCGTGCCCATGCAATATGAATATCAACCGGCGGGTCCTCCACTTCCGCCTCCGTTCCCCTCGGGACCGATCGCGGCGGGCAGCGATCCGGGTGGTGCGCGAGCGGCGTGGACCTTCGGCCTCGAACAGAGCCACATCGACCATGAGTTCGATGCTTCGAACATGGCCTGGAACGTAGCCCTGCGTCCGGCCGGTGGCGACGTCTGGATGAACTTCCCGCTGTCGGTAGCGGTAGCCGTTCCGCCTGGACCAGCTAAAAAGATGAGATTCGTGTCCTACGTCGGCTTCGCCCAGGGCAAAGGCGCCTGGAATACGGCCGACTTCGGCATGACTTGCATAATAACGAAACTGGGAGGACTGCCGGGCGCGGTGCTTATGATGCCCATCAACGTAGCCAATCCCATTGCCGGCGTGCCCCAGCCTATGAAGAAGATCGAATTTGTTTTCGATTCCTCGGCATACGGCGGACCTGGTGTATACCTGCTGCAATTCCGAGTCAATGCCGCTGGAGGCACATTGGATGTTGATCATCCGCCCGCGTTCTTCGGAGCACGATTTGTTCCCGAGCCCTAACCCTTAACCATAACGGCCTTCGAGCCATAAATGAGGTGATACCATGTTAACTAAACCCAAAAAAGAACAACGATTAGTTCGTTCCAGAAAGCGATTGCCGGGAGTCGCACACCTGGTGCTGGTTTTGCTCGCCCTCTTGGTTTCGGTCGGGCAAGCCGCCGCGGCGACGGGCA
>JAFGTN010000582.1 GCA_016934075.1 Pirellulales bacterium | reverse complement strand
GGGAGCGAAGGTACTGCTGGTGGAACGTTACGGCCGCCTGGGCGGCATGGCCGTACAGGCGATGGTGGGGCCGTTGATGGGCAAGGTCCGCAGCGTCCAGGTCGACGAAATCCTCGGCTACCTCGGTGGCCGTCGAGTGGATTACGAGTTCATCGATTTGAAATACGCCGATCTGCTCCAGCAGGCCGGTTGTCAGGTTCTGCTGCACGCGTGGATCGCCGAACCGCTTTTGGACCGTAAACGCGTAATCGGTGCTCGACTGGTAACGAAGCAGGGGCCGATTGACGTAAAGTCGCGAGTCACTGTTGACGCCACGGGCGACGGTGATGTGGCCTTTGGAGCGGGCGCGGAGTTCGACCAAGGCCGCGGCGCAGGGCCGAATTGGTCTGCCGATGGCCTCGTGCAGCCGATGACCATCATGTTCCGCGTTTCGGGCGTAAACCACAGTGAGACGATGGAAGCCAAGCGCGGGCGCAAGGCCTATCGTTTTGCCGATGGCCGGACTTGGAACCAGTTGACAAAAGATGCCAACTCACGGGGCGAGTTGCCGCCGACGGTGGGCATGGTGAGGACTTATCTGTCGCAGCGCGACGACCAGCGCGTGATCAATGCGACCCAAGTCAACCGCGTAGACGGGACCAAGGTTCGGGACTTGACGCAAGCGGAGTTGGAAGGCCGGCGCCAGGTGCAGCCAATCATCGATTTTCTTCGGAAGAACGCGCCTGGATTCCAGAACGCCTATGTGAGCGGGATGCCCGCCGTGATCGGCGTGCGCGAGACGCGGCGGATTCGCGGCGTCGAGTCTCTGTTGCTGGAAGACCTGCTGGTCGGCAAGAAATCGCCACGCGCCGTGGTGCGCGGCGCATCGTTTCCCATCGACATCCACAATCCCGACGGTATCGGCCAGGCCCAAGGCGTCTCGGCCGCACATCCGCTTGGAAAAGACCCGAAAGTCAAACCCTACGACATCCCATACGGCTGCCTCGTCCCGCACCGCGTGAACGGTCTGCTGGTGGCGGGCCGCTGCATCAGCGGCACCCACGAAGCAATGGCGTCTTATCGTGTACAGGTCATCGCAATGGCCACCGGCATCGCCGCCGGCGCCGCCGCCGCCGAAGCGTCCCGACAAAACCTCGAGCCACGCGACATTGACGTAGCGCGAATCCAGAACGTCGTCTTCGAGAAGAAAAAAGGACATGCTTAACTCGTCGGTTATTATGCATGTCCTATTTTACTCTTGTTGCAACCATACATCGGGAATACTATATTCTTTTTTATCTTCGAGAATTAGATACAACTCGGCAACACGCACTATGCCCGCTTCGCGTGGATCGTCGGAGACGGGAAGATCTCGAACTGGAATATGTAATCGCAGTTTTGCCGTTTCTACGGGTTCATCAAAAATAACCGTATTGGTGTTCGAGGTAGCTCCGCGCACTTCTTTTACTGTTTGCCACTCATCCGTAATCCGTGCCTGAATGGCATAGTTCTTTTGTATGGGAATTATGGAACGCTCGTCGCCGATTTTTTTGATACCGACTATCTTAATTTTCCGTGGCAATTCAAAAGCAATCCATACTTCCCGTGGATTTTCCTTGGTTCCACCGCCATAGGGAGCGGATACCCAGGCTTGTACATCTTCCTTTGAGTTATCCGTTGCCAGATATGGTGGATATGAATTGCTGTACTGAGAAGAAGCTTGAACCACTCGTGCCATCTCAACCGATTCAGTTCGGCCGCCGGCTGTTTTTGAGAACTCTCCACAATTACCGGCGGCATCAACGGCACAAACACGATAATAGTATGTTTTGCCCGGCTCAACTGTTTCGTCACGGAACAACTGCCGGTCGTACTCATCGAGGCGGTTTTTCATGTGGACCCCCCATAGGGTATCGTATTGGATCTCCTTAGACAGCTCGATGCTGCCGATAAAGGTGTTTTCATCGGGGCTGAAATGGGGTTTCGTACTACGATGAATTCTGTACCCGACAATATCAGGCTCGATATTGGAGTAGAACCAGAGTGTGAGAAAATTACACTTTTCCAAAGGACTCACTTGAAAAACGTGCAATCCTTGTACTTGTTCCGGGCGACGGTTGTTCTGCGTCGAGGAGAGTGTCCGCACGGCAACCGACTCCGAAGGCGGTCCACGTCGATTGTTACGATCCAGCGGGACGATCTTGTAGTAATATGCAGTCTTCGGCAGCAGACAACTGCTGATCCAACCGCCTATGTCCAGTCGCGGTTTGTCGATCCAGTTGCTTTGAGCAGTGGAGTCAACATAGTGTCGCATAGTCAAGGGGAAATCGGGGGTCTTACCTCGATAGATCAAATATCGACAAAGAGATTCGCGCGTTTGCCGATCGGCATTCCATTTTAAATTAACTTGCATGTCGGATATGGCCTCCGCCTGCAAGCCGGTAACCTTGTGCGGCGCCACATCGGGATTTGCCAATAAACGGATCGTTTTTATACCGAAGGGGGGCATCTCGAGTGTTAGTTGGTTGCCGTTTTTAATGGGAATCTTGTGCGGGCGGTCGTCCTCGATGAGGTTTGTTTCGACGGCATGCTCCATGTCGGGGAAGAACGGACAGGTAATAGTCACGGGTCCGCCTTGACCTTCGACTTCATTGAGTCTGAGAATGATGCCGGATCCGTTGGCTTCGGCCATTTTAATAGTAGTGCAAACAACATTAGGACGGTCGATAGAGAAGAAACTATACTGATCTTTTGGCAGTGTGCCGTTTTTCCTGCCACGGGCTAGCCGGGCGATGAGCGGATTAGATACATCCCGGCCGAACTGCACGGCTCGGCCTTCCTTCCAATCTCCACGGTGGCTTCTTAGGGACCAACTTAAGGCAGACGGACCACGTTGATCACAGCGAGCGTTAACCGGGAAGAAATTATTCATAACATAGAAGTAAAGATGACTCTGTTTAGGATTCTCCAGTTTCGATTCGAACATGGTATATCCATCGCCCATTTGTTTAGCTTTATCGCCCATTAGCCAGGTTGCAGGTCGTGGCCGGCCGTACTCGATAACGGGAGATTCCCGTGGCGCCACTGTCACGCCGTAATCTTTGTTGGAGATATCGGTGAAATGCTGCACGGCGTAATATGAGGTAGAGGAACCGGGGAACTGATCTATTATCGGTTCGATAACCGCACCGGGCACGTCGTGGCGAATGCAGAAATCGGGGACATTAAACGGCATGGCGAAATAGACTGCTTCGCGACCGTTCCAGTCGTAACGCTGGTATTGCGGCAAAGTAATTCCGGAGGGGCTTTTATCCAACTCTTGCAGGAAATCGATGCGTTTCAGATCAGTATACAATGCCACCGTCTGACGAAGACCTTTGCAACCCGGGGCGTTTACTTCAGCAACCATCCGTCCCCGCACCGTGCCTGCCGAACCTTTGAGAATAGCCGACTTTTTGTTGCGCCATTCCAGCTTTCCGCACTCTTTAGCACTGTGCTGGTAAAGGTATTCATTGAATCTATGGACTGCCTTATTATCGACCAATTCCACGTTCAGTTCTTTGTCGCGAATGCTGACAATTCCGCCTGTGGATTCGTCGAAAACTATCCGGTAGTATTTGTTTTCCAGAATGTTGGAATCTACTGTGACTTCGGGAGAAATCTCTGGAGATATCTCGCCGGCTTTGACAGCGTACGTTTTATAACCAACTTGTGGAATATCTTTGGCGAGAAAGAGTACGGATCCGTCTTCAAGCTTTTGGATGGGCACTTCTTTACCAGTGCATGTTTCCACCAAGTGGAAAGGACCGGAGAGAGAACTCATATCTGCTCTGACGATATCCGTGCGGCGGCGGGTAAGTGGATTGAAGACTATCAGGGTGGTATTCTGAGTGGTTGTGATAAGTTGCACCAGCTTAGAGAAAGTCGATTCCGCCGCCCGATCACAATACGCTTGCGACTCTTCTATTAGAGCGCGGTGCATGGATTGTTCGCCTTCGTAGTACTCTGGATAGTTGTCTTTTCCGGTTCCGACGGCGCGTGGATAGCCGGCGTCTGCGCCGTTGGTATGTTCATGGTACATTAGTAAACGGTTATATGCCTGCCAAAGATCCAGCCAGGGATATCCTCGGCCGTCCAACTTTGAGGCGATAGTGGAAAAGGTTTCTGCGGCCGTCAATTTCGGAGTCAATGTTCTTGCCTGTCCCAGCAACCAGGAATCGGCGAGTTCCTGGTCGGACCAGGCGCTGGCGGCATCTTTAGTGAATGCGGGTACTTTTGAAGTATCGATTTGGGAAGCGACATCTTCGAAAAACATCTTCATAGTGGCGCAGATCATTTTGGGATTACGCCACTGTTCATTCCATTTACGAATGTTCTTGGCGTAGTCCATGGAAGGGACGGTGAAATCGTTGGTATCCAACGCCACTACACAATTGACATTGTAATCGGAATTGTTCGCGCGACTTGCAATGAATTTCAGAACCGTTTCGGGTTTGAAATCGGGAAGACATTCGGGATGCGGAAAGTCATATTCCGCGGCTCGAAAAAGTGTACGACGCGAGTCGCCGTCCGGAGATTGCAGGTAAAAAAACGGCGCGTTCATCGCCGGTTCCATACATCGTGCCAAGCGGTTGGGGCTGAAATAGAAATACGGCAAGTCGGCCTCCTTCGTGAAGGTGCCGAATCCCATCGGCAGGCCGACCACGTCGCTGATGACACCCACGGGCGAGAAATCGATACCCAAAAGATCGCGCCCGTGCCGGTTGGGTGTGTAGAAGAGCCGTGAAACTAATTCCGTGCCCATCATTTCGGGAGAAGCCGTATTGTGGCAAGCGCCCCATTCTATTCGCCCTTCGCGTACGCGACGGATCATTTCGTCCACAATCGCGGGGGGCATCTGCTCGATGGCCTCAGTAATAGGTACGGATGTTTCCATCAACCATCGAAATTGACTATCCGAATCCCAGCTATCCGTTTCGCGGCAGTATGTCAAAGCGCGTTCGATGCTGCCAAGGCGGATATCGCGCTGTATCTTATGGTAAAAGTCGGAGTATCCCAGGTCGTGGTGTGAATAGGATATGCAATATACCTTCCATTGCTTCACGGGTTCTATCGTTACCGTTTGTATGTCGACCGGCGTGATAGCGCTAGGAGAAAGCAATTGGAACACCGTCTTTGCGGCTTTGTTCAGATCCGGCAAAGCGATTCTTTTGACGATTTTACACTGCTCTACTTCGCCAAGATCAACGCTGATTCTCTCTTCATCAGCGGCGGTAACGCGCAGGCTCAAAGGTGAGGTGTCGGCATCGTTGATGATCTCCACATCGACAAACCTGACGGGAACCTCATCGCTTTTCTTCCGCGGGCAAAGAATAGTGGGCTCAATTTTTCCCAAACGGCGAGGACTTTGTGCCCGAGCGAATGCCGGCAGGAACACACTCAGACCAAATATCAATAAAATGACACATACGAGTCGTTGCCGGCATTCTCTCATATTGCTTTCCTTTGATGCCGCAGGAGCAAACCAAGCCACTAGATCGAAGAGCTTTAATAGATCATTGATCACGCGAGGGTCACTAGTACGACTTGGGGTCGACTGGAAGATTATCATTGCGAGTGCCCAGGCGATGATGGACGTCCGCGCTGATCTCATAACTGATCGATTGGACCGAGCCGTCACAGAACGCCATATTGAAGACGCCCGAATGAGCACTGCCGAAAACACGGCTCGCCGACAGCCCGGGCCGGTCCGCCCGTGGTCTATAACTCTCATCGTTATCGGTCCACCGTAGCGTATCTGCGTCCCACCCCAGATTCCAAACCTGGTCATCTCCGGGCGCGGATCCATTGAAGTAGTTATCCGTCATAATATACTTCTCACCCGCCAGATAGGTCTTGCTTGTGCCGTCGGTGATCGAGGCGATCGTTGTCTTACTGCGGACGTAAAAGATACCCCCGCTGTCGGCTGCGCCGTAGACGTTTGCCCAGGAAGCTTTGCTCATAGCGTCACCTTCTGCAGTGGAGTTCGGGCCAGGGGAGCCGGTTAGAATAATGTCGCCACCCGCGCCTGCATAATCATTGTGTCCGCATTCCGCGGGCTGGCTGGTGAGTCCCTTGAGTGGGTAGCTGGCGGCAGTTGTGAACGGATACGCGACCGGCGCACGGCGGCTGGGGCAGTAATAGGCCGGCACGGGCGTGGACGCACACTCGATACGCGCATCGCTATTGCCGTCGGAGCCAAAATCGTGCAAAGCCCCCATTTCCATGTAGGGAAGGATATTGTAGAGCCACCCACCGGTTTGTCGTTCGTCGAATCCGCGCGTCGGATCGCCGATGAATAGGCCGCACCATCCACCCGTTGGGAAGAACTTATGCGCCTCCTCGTGGTTGAGGCAAGCCAGCCCAATCTGCTTAAGATGGTTCTGGCATTCCATCTTCCTGGCCGCTTCCCTCGCCGCCTGCACCGCCGGGAGCAACAACGCAATCAAGATGCCGATGATGGCTATGACTACCAGAAGTTCCACAAGAGTAAAACCGTGTAGAGAAGAATTGGCATGCTTCAATCTATGAGACGGCATAAACTACATCCCCTGAAACCAAATTTTCCATTTGGATTTAGCCTGGAACCGTTCTGGGCTTGAAACATACCCCATATTAACATCGTGCCCCCCAGCGTCAATAGATTGCAATGATTTCCAGGTTTTTTTGACTGTTGTCAACGACCAGGAAACGAAAAAAGGTCAGAATTATTTTAACGGGTGAATAGATAGGCGTATGGTGTGTGCTTGTGCGCACCGCCGGAGAATAGAGACTTTGGACTGGCTGATGTTTCAACTGGTTTTTCGAAACTGGATTCCACACGCTTTACCTCGGTGTGTGCAAGCACACACCCGACATCTCAACATGCCAAAGAAGCGAGCCGATTGATGCAAGAAATCCCCTTCGGATACACAACATTGGCGGCGAACAAACGGGCAACGTGCAAAAAAGCCTCGGAAATCATTACAATTTATAGACAAATCATTACAGTTTATAGACGCCGTGGGGCATGATGTTATAATGGGGGGTAATCCAAGCCTGGAACCATTCCATGCTCAATCCAAATGGGAAATCCCGGCTTAAGGATAAATAATTTCCGAGCCAATGGAGGGATGTAATGTCCCGTACTTTTCTTTCCAATTCTGATCGTGCCCGTGGTTTTACTCTGGTTGAGCTTCTGGTGGTAATCGCCATTATCGGAATTCTTATCGCGCTTCTGCTGCCCGCCGTGCAGGCCGCGCGCGAGGCCGCGCGACGCATGACGTGCAGCAACAACCTCAAACAGATCGGTCTGGCGTTGCACGGTTACGAGCTCAACAATAGATGTTTCCCGCCGGGTTCGTTCTGGCGCTATTCCAATCCCGCGCATTACACCTGCTACCGCGGATCGATCCTTATTCGGTTGTTGCCGATGATCGAGCAGCAGGATGTATTCGACATGTTCGACTTGGAAATGAACGCGGGCGTGAGCGTGGATTCGCAGAGACTTGGAAACTCGAGCAGCCCTCTGATCCAGTCTATCGAAATTCCCGCCTATCAGTGTCCCAGCGACGACCACCCCAAGCAGATCAACGGTAGGGCCCTGCACAACTACGCCGCCTCCATCGGACCCACCACTCACGGAAATAATCCGAATTGTCCATGCGGGGAGTGGGACAACTGGAACGACTACGCGCGCTTTCCCGGCGGGGGCACTTACGGCAGTACGACCAATTTCGCCGGGCCCTTTTTTCGCGTCCACGACAACAACGAAACCCGCATCGCCGACTGCACCGATGGCCTGACCTCGACTATCTTTTTCGGCGAGGTGCGGCCCATATGCTCGGCACATCACGGCAACGGCTG
>JAFGTN010000581.1 GCA_016934075.1 Pirellulales bacterium | reverse complement strand
GAACACTGCTGGTACACTGGTGAGGCATCATTTTTGGGTGAAAAGAACATTTGGGGGCGCGGAGAACATTTAGAGGCGTCGTTTCACATTTTTTATAGGTGCCGTTCTGGCACGACAATTAGTTTCTTTGGAGGATGAGACTTATGAAAAAGTTTATCGCTGTGTTAATGTTGTTCATGGTGGCTGCGTGGGCCACAAATGCTTCGGCGGCGACCGTCTATTGGTACGGTACTGTGGACAACAATTGGGAAAATGGTTTAAATTGGAGCACTACGCCAAACCTTCCGGGTGCTGCGGCTGATTGCATGATTTCCGGGTCCGGTGCCAACAAGGCAATTCTTGCGGCCAACTCGTCTTTTAGTATCGACGATCTTTACGTCGGACGTAATACGGCTGGCGAATTGGATATCACTGGTGGAAACCACACCTTTACGAATCGTTTTCGTACTGTGTATGGCGCCACTACCCCCGACTCCATATTGAATATTTCCGGGACGACGACCATAAGTGTCCCCAATAGCTACTCAACATGGGGTTGTGAAGCTACTACCGGTGACTCGGACATTACCATCAGTAACAGCGCATCAGTCACCGTAGACCGCCTTACCCTAGGGCAAGGTTGGGATTCTGGCTACTCAGTTTGTAGCTCAGGTACTACCACGTTGATCTTGGAAGACAGTGCTTCGCTCACTCTTACACTTACGGATACCACACCGGCTTCATCAGGCGGTGTTTTACGTATGGGTGAAACCACTGGAGGCGTGTATGTCACCCTGAATGACTCATCCGTCGTTACAACGGAATGCTTGACTTTGGGTTGGTTCGATGACTATGGCGTAAGGACAAATACCAACAGCCCCGGGCTTTTCAAGATCAACGATTCTGCTGAGTTACACCTGACCGGCTCCACGTTGGCCGCTTACGGTGACTCTCTTGGTGGAGGATATGAAGATATGGAAGACTTCCCGGAGATTCTCCTGTATAAAGACACCAACGGTGATGATTTTGGTGGTCGCCTCGAAATGAATGGCGGCGTTTTTGACCTCGACGGTGACGAGACCGCGAGGATCGAAGATATGCTTAGGAGCTACGGAGATGGGACAGACCTTTCAGATGCTTACCTTACCACCAGTGTCTCCGGAAAGGGACTCGTGGGCAAATACGACAGTGGAAATGATAAAACGAACGTATTCCTTTGTGCTCCCGGCGACGCCAATGGCGATGGCTACTGTGATGTATCCGACCTGGGTATCCTGGCGGGGAACTACGGCCAAACAGGTGACCGTATCTGGATGGACGGCAACTTCAGCCAGGGCAGCGATTGGGATGTTGACGTAACCGACCTGGGTATCCTGGCGGGAGTCTACGGCACTCAAGTCGGCGTCTATCCCACGGCTGCCGCTGCCGCCGTACCCGAGCCCTCGACATTGTGCCTGCTCGCAGTCGGTGCACTGGCGCTTGTTTGGAGACGCCGCAAATAGAGCGGTTTGCAGTTAACAGGCATTTTTTAGATGCCAACAACAAAAAGTTGTAAGAACCTTTTCAAGGCTAGCGGTGAGTGTATACCTGCCGCTAGCCTTGTTTTTTTTCTTGAAATAATCCGAGGAGCTTCTTTTTCATACTTTTGTTAGCCCATGCCTTAAAAACCTTCGTGCGGAGCACGACTATACCATTTTTGTCCACTAAATTACGTGTACAACAAACGACCGAATTCCTCAACTGCACAAGAAACCTCATTCCAGCCTTCGCCCATCTGATTTACACTAAAAGGATGGAAACCGTAACCAATCGACGAGGCCCGTTTTGGCTGTAGGCGAATCCACTGTGAGGCGACGCGCGTTGGGAGATCCCGACGTACGATTGATGCTCGAAGTCGGCGAAGGCAACGCGGCCGCCTTCGAAGAGCTGATGCTGCGCTACCAGGTTCGTCTGCTCAACGTCATCACTCACATAGTCGGCAGCCGCGACCAGGCCGAAGATCTCGTCCAAGAGGTGTTTTTGAGGGTCTTTCGCGCGCGAAAAACATATAAACCCGGCGCAAAATTTTCCACATGGCTGTTTACCATCGCCAATAACGTTTGCGCAAACGCGATCAGAACCCTCGCCCGACGCCACGAAGTCAAACTCGACGCCAGGGCCAGCGGCCCCATGGGCGCAAATCCGCTGGAAGCGATCGTAATGGTCTCGAGCGGCCAGATTCCCGCGCGGCAAATCGATAAGCTCGAAACGCGCGAAGTCGTGCGACTCGCCGTCGAAAGCCTCGGCCACCGCCAACGCGTGGCCGTACTGCTGAGCAAATTCGAGGGGATGGGATACGACGAAATCGCCGAAGTAATGGAAATGTCGCCCCAAGCCGTCAAGTCGCTGCTCTTCCGCGCAAGAGCAAACCTTCGCGACGTACTGACCCCGTACCTGAACCATGGCACTCGCCCCATTTCACAACAAGCGAAATGACGGACAAACAGGAACAATCCGAATCCATCAGCGATGAGCAGCTCGTGGCCTATCTCGACGGCGAGCTCGATGAACAAACCACCGCGCGCATCCGGGAAACCCTGAAAACCGATCCCGACCTCCGCCTGCGGCTCGAATCGCTCAGCGGCGCGTGGGATATGCTCGACGAACTCCAGCAACCGCAACTCAAGACCGACTTCACCGAATCCACCCTGGAACTCGTCGCCCTGAGTGTCGAAAGCGACATCGAGAAGTCGCAGAACATCAGCAACCGCAAACGCGTGCTACGTTCAGTCACCGTTATGGCGGGCATGCTCGCCGCCTGTTTTTTCGGCTTTTCTTGTGTTATGCTCTTCAGGCCGGATCCCAACCGCCAACTGCTCGAAGACCTGCCCGTTGTGCAACGACTCGACGAATACCGGCAAATCGACAGCCTCGAGTTCCTGCGCGAACTGCACAAATCCGAACTGTTTTCGGAGGATCCCTCCGATGAATAGAAGGCACTTCCTAAATGGTCCTTTGCGATTCACCACAGCCATAACCATGGCCCTTTTCTGCCTGTTACTCACCGGCGGGGCCGATAAACAGGATCTCGATGCCCGCCACCGACAAATCGCCCAAATGACACCCTCCCAAAAGGCGCAACTCTACCGGCTCTGGGAACGCTTCGAGGCCCTGCCGCCCGAACAACGCAAAAACCTCAGACAGTTGGAACGACAGATTTCCATCGATAAACAGGCCGACGAACTCAAGGCGGTCATGGCCAGATACTATCAATGGTGCCGCACGTTGCCCGCCTATCAACGCCTGGAACTGCAGGAATTGCCCATCGAGCAACGCATCGACAAGATCAAGAATCTCCAACGGCAGTACCAGGATGCCGCCGGACTGAAGAAGTGGTTCGATGCAATGGTAGATGAGGTGGAAAACCGTTCAAACGAAGAACAACGAAATAGACTTGCACAGTCGAAAAACGTACTTTTCCTCAAACGCATGATGCTCTTCAGGTGGATGAAAGGCATGGCCGAACAGTCCGACAAAGATCTGGACAATCCCCTTAACGAACAAGACCTGGCCGAAATCCGTTCGTACCTTTCCGAGTCGACTCGGCAAGCCATCGAGAAACAAACCCCAGCCGAACAGTGGAAAGCCATCGCCAAACGTCTGGAATCCCATCTCCGCGCCCAGTCGCGCCGATCCCGCGGTCACCGCCGCTACCCACCTCGCCCGTCCGGGATCTCAAATGAAGAACTGGCCGACAGTTTTCAGAGCCTGCCTCTGAAACGTCAAGACGATTTATTGAGCCTCCCCGCCGAAGACATGCTCGAGCAAATTCAGCAAATCCACATCGATCGCCATTTTCCAAGACACCGCCCGAAGAATCCCGGCGATCGCCCTCGCACCTTTCCAAAAGGCAAAAAACGTCCCCCAACCCCACCCTCGGGCAGTAAAGCCACCTCCCCCTAAATCCATTTTCCGACCCCGGCTTGCCTCCAATAAGGAATGGGGTTATGATTTAAGACTCAACAATTTTCCCCGATAGCTCAGTTGGTAGAGCGAGCGGCTGTTAACCGCTTTGTCCGAGGTTCGAGTCCTCGTCGGGGAGCTCACCCCCCAGGTAGCGGAACTGGGCTGTTAACTAGTTAACGAAAAACCCCGTAGCAGTCCAGTCGCGGGGTTTTGTTGTTTCTTGTTGGTAGTAAAAGGGTTACGTTGTTTCTGAGCTCTCTTGCAGCGCTCTCTGTTTTCCGCGTCTTTATCGGGGTCCGATCGCAACCCCAGGTGTCTCGATCGGTACCCGATCGAGACGGTTTTCGAACTCTCGGGAGTCTCTTTGTCTGATTTAAAATTCAGTTAACAGCCAACGTCTCTTTCGGTTCTCAGGACAAACGCATACTTTTTGGAACGGGATGTCAAGCATGAATTCATCGCAAACCAGTGATGCACCTCGTGCCTTGATTATTGCCGTTCCAAACGGTGCCGGAAAGACAACCTTTGCCCGCAAATTCCTTCCCACCGAAGGACACTGCCCGACTTTCATTAATGCCGATCTCATAGCAGAAGGCCTATCACCCTTCCAGCCTGAAATAATGGCGGTCGAGGCTTCACGTCTCATGCTCGAGCATGTTCGACAGATGGTCACCAAACGGAAAGACTTCGCTGTCGAGACAACCCTTGCCGGGCGAGCATACATGCAAATGATCCGCGAGTGGCAGGCCGTGGGCTACCAAGTCGAGTTGATGTTTCTCAAACTGCCATCGGCTGATCTCGCTGTTTCACGTGTTCAACAGCGTGTGTCTCAGGGTGGACACAATATTCCCGAAGTTGACATCCGCCGTAGGTTCAACCGCGGACTCCAGAACTTCCAAAACCAATATCAAAACATTGTAAATAGCTGGCAGATCTTCGATGCCAGTCAATGGCCGCCGGCCCTCGTCGAAGAAGGAGTAAATCCATGACACAGCCACGTGACAAATACCCTGATATGGAAGGCAGTCGTTATGCCATAATACGTGCCGCCAGACACGCTGCCGATTTGGCAAAACAGCACAACCAGCCTTTGTTGCTCTGGAAAGACGGGAAAGTGGTGGAAGTCATGCCCGACGATCTGCCCGAATTACCGGAGAAAGCGCCGCGGAAGGAAGAATGACAATTGGTGTTCGGTACTTGGACTTGGTGCATCTTTCATGAAACTGATATTCTCCGACAATACCACACCTAATGTCAATGAGTTTTCAACAATTCTGCTGGTGCGGCATTTATACCCGACAGTCACGAGCATCAAAGGGCGGATTCTCATCCTGTCAGGCCCAATTCGTAGCCTGCTACGAGTTTCTCAGGGCACGCTTTGATGACGGCTGGGTCTGCAACGGACGCCGTTACGATGACGAAGGAGAATCCAGCGATAGTCTCGATCGTCCAGGATTGAATCGCCTGCTGGCAGACATTGACGCGGGCAAAGTCGATCGCGTGGTAGTTTATAAACTCGACAGGCTTTCTCGTAGCATTGCAGATTGCCTGTCCTTACTTCAAAAACTACGTGACCGCAACATACCGATCACATTTGTAACTTCACCGGAGTTGGGTGTCGCGGCCGACGACACCTTCATCCTGAACATTCTCGCGTCTTTCGCCGAGTTCGAGCGGACGATGATTCGCGATCGGTTTACCGAAGCCCGCAGCATATTGAAACACAAGGGTCGTCGTGTAGCGGGGATGGTGCCGTATGGATACACCGCCGATCCATTCACAAAACAACTGAATACCGTGCCAAGCGAAGCGCGTCGTGTCAGCAAAATGTTTCAATGGGCTGCTGAAGGCAAAACTCCCTCGGAAATTGCCGGAATCGCCAACCGACGTCGTTGGCGAACTAAAGCAAGATTGGATAGGAATACTGGTCATGCCAGCGAGGGTGGTCGCTGGACGCCCCGTCAGATTCTGGCGACACTTGCGAATCCGACATATGCCGGTTTGATTCGCAATGGTGATGCCACACTCCCGGGCATCCATGAGGCTCTCGTGGAATTGGAAATCTTCGAACAAGTCCAGGAGTTGGTTGACTCGCGCCGAACTCGCAAGCCTGGGCGAAAGGCACGACAAATATTCTTGTCGCTTCGGGGCCGCGTTTTCTGCGGTCAATGTGGCCGCATTATGAGCCCAAGCACTTCTGGCTACAAGACTTTCCGTTATTACTATTACCGCTGCCGCTCCCACGCTGGTGGCAGGCCACCTTGCCGTGGCGTGTCTGTTTCGGCGAATGAAATTGAACGATACGTGCTCAAACTGCTTGCCAAAGCGAAAGGTTGGCAATCGGAGAGCCAATTCTCTGCGGAACAGAAGGAAAAGGCCAGCACGTTTGCCGCAGTCTGGTCCAGCCTCGAGAAAACCACCCGTTACAAACGACTCCCTAGCATCATCTATCGCGTCGTGTTCAATGCTCGGCATGGGACGATTGCCGTCACTCTGGATGACCAGGCCGTCGAAAGCCTCTTCCAGAGTGAAGGCCTCTAAAATTAGTCGTCTTGATGGCAATCGTATGCCTAATTACAAAATTAACAATCCGGTATAGAGATTCTTGTAATCCACCAGGATCAGCATTGACAGGATGTTTTTCAATTTAGGGTTCGTGTTTTCTGCATCCTGCGGTAGAATGGCCACTCTTGCGGACTCATTGTCATTTGATTTCCCCAATACAGCTCTATGAAGGACCATTGCCCTCATGTCCCCAAAGAAGAAAAAGGCAAAACGTAAGCGGGTTGCACGAAAAACGGGTCCTCGTTGCGGATTATGTGGTAAGACTAAGAATCTGACCAAGACCGAATGTTGCGACATGTGGATTTGCGATGATGAGCACAACTACGTAATGTTCTCATATGATCGGAATAGTTGTAGTCGCAACCACCGGCGCTACACACTTTGCGCTTATCATTACAATGAGGGCCACGATGGCAATTGGAAAGATTGCATCAAGTGTCGCGAGCCATTTGAAACAGAGATGTACGTCTGGTACGGCACCAACGAGTACAACTTCGAGAAGCTGCCAAACCCGCCTGATTATGAGCCTACCAAGTGCTCTGATTGCGGAAAAGTGATCGATCTGGGAGAAGACGGCTACTCGACGCGTGGAGACGATTATTGGTGCGACCGGTGTTCAGCAAAAAGGATGCAAGAAAAGCGATAGTGGAAGCTCGCTCGCCTCTGGGGGTGCACTGCAAGAATTGCAGAGCCAGCTTTTCTGATTATTTCTCGTCATAAAGCAGATTCAATCGAGGAAACAGGATGCCGAAAAAATCACAACTCATAGGCTATCCCGACAGGAAGATATCGGAGACATTCCTGCATTACGCAGAACCGTTATTAGAGGTGCTCGGCCCCGACTCGCCCCCCGAACAGATGGAAGAATGTCTTAAAATTGCATTTACTATCTGGAATGCAGTCGTCTACGAAAAGACCATCGGAGATACACGGTATATTGACATGCTGAATGAATCGATGGAGAGTGATCCAGAAAAGATGGCAATACTATCAAGCATGATCGCCAGGAAACGCCAAGATTTCGGCGATGATCATAGGGTGATTGGAAATTACAAGCTAACTTCCAAGGGTGACGAATTGCGACTTAAGGCGGAAGCGCGTACCCCATGGCCATCAAACTGAATCAAGAAGGCAGCAATTTCAGCTCGGTATAGGGCAGCCACAACCCGTAATGCGCTAAAACTTATATAACTCAAACTGTAAACGCTAAACCCATTTGAGGGCGATTTTCATGAAAAACGG
>JAFGTN010000580.1 GCA_016934075.1 Pirellulales bacterium | reverse complement strand
GTCGGTGGAATTCGAGCTGACACTTGCGGAAGCCGCCGGTGAAAAATCCAAACTCGAAAGCAGTTGGCAAGTGCTGGGATTGGAACTCAAACGCATCACACCCGAACAGTTCCGCAAGAAATACAAAACCCGCTATCGAGGCGGATTGGCCGTCACCGCGGTCAGACCCAATAGCCCGGCCGCCGCGCAAGGCATCCAAGAGGGTGACGTTCTCGTGGGCATGCACATCTGGGAAACCGTCTCTCTCGACAATGTTTCCTACATCCTCAAACGCCTGGATCTGAACAAGAAAGACCCCATACAGTTTTATATTCTCCGAGGCGGTGAAACTTTCGTGGGACACTTGTCTCTGGCCCCGCGGCAAACCGCAAGCCGCTAGAGCCTTGTCAGACTTTAATGTTGGGTGTTTAATGAAGTGGTACGCGGCTCGTTGGCCGCGGCGCATCATAATTTCAACCCTATCATTAAGAATTGACGCGACACTATTCTCATGGAATTCGAGCTAATCGAACATCTCCGCCGTCGCATCCCCTCTCACTCGCGACTGCTGCTCGGTCCCGGAGATGACGCAGCGGTCCTGCAAATGGCCGACATCGACCAATGTGTTATGACTGTCGATCTGTTGACCGACCAGGTCGACTTCGAACTAGAAAAAGTCGATCCCCGCCGCGTGGGACGCAAGGCGCTGGCCGTCAATCTCAGCGATCTGGCGGCAATGGCGGCAGAACCCGTGGCGGCTGTTATTTCTCTGGCTCTACCCCGTGTCGGAGGCTTGGAATTGGCGGTAAAAATCTATGAGGGCCTCTTGCCACTGGCTGAGCAGTACGACCTGGCCGTCGCCGGCGGCGATACCAATAGCTGGGACGGACCGCTGGCCTTGAGCATCACGCTCATCGGCAAGGCTTTAAGCGGACATAATACCGAGCAACCACGTCCGCTCCGTCGCGACGGCGCCCAGCCCGGCGATCGCATTATCCTTACCGGCAGTTTCGGCGGAAGTATTCTCGGCCACCACTTCGATTTCACCCCCCGCATCCGCGAAGCGATAATCCTCAACCAAAAATACAATCTGCATGCAGGCATCGATGCCAGCGACGGACTTTCCATCGATCTCTCCCATATCGTAAAGGAAAGCGGTTGCGGAGCGATTCTGGACCTCGATGCCGTGCCGGTTTCTAAAGATGCCCAGCGTCTGGCCGCGCAACTCGACGACGGCAGCACATCCCTGGAACACGCACTCTCCGACGGCGAAGATTTCGAACTCATCCTGGCCGTATCACCGAAAGAAGCCCAACGCATGTTGACCGATCGCCCCGTCGGTGTTCTACTTACCGACGTGGGTCTTTTTGTCGAAGAACCCGGTCTGTGGCAAACAGATTCACAACACGGAAAACGCAAGCTCATTCCACGCGGCTGGGAACACAAGTTCGACTGATGAAAACTCTTGTCTTCAAATCCGAAAACGAATCGCAAACCACTCGCCTCGGCGCCGCTCTGTCAAAATCCCTACCCAACGGGACCACCGTTTCGCTTTGCGGCACATTGGGCGCCGGCAAGACGCGGCTTGTACAAGCGATCGCCGAATCCTCGGGCGTGGCTCCCAAAACCGTGGTTAGTCCCACCTTCGTGCTCATCCAGGAATACGAAGGCCGCCGTCCCATCTACCATATCGACGCCTACCGCCTGGCCGATGAAGACGAGTTCCTGCAACTGGGCCCCGAGGAATATTTCGACGGCGAAGGCCTTACGCTGGTAGAATGGGCCGACCGCGTCGAAATCTGCATGCCCCGCAACCGTATCGAAATCCACATCAAAGTCACCGGTGAAACCACCCGCGAGTTTCAAGTGATCGCCAAGGGACGGGGCTTCGAAGCAGTCATGGAAGAGCTTGAGGCGAGCTTGAGGGAGTGCTAGCCGGATTATTCATGAACCAGACTAACCCGGATTCAAGAGAGATCGATTAAAAACTGGACTTTTGCAAAATTGCGAATCAAGGGCACTTAGATATAAATTGGCGGCGCAGCCGGCAAATTATATCTAAACGCCGCAGAGATGTTAACTTGTTATTTGTCAATGAATTAGTGTCCGTCAAGACAATGTCAAAGAAACCTTCGCTTCGCAAAGCTTTCTTTCACATGTGCCCTTGACTCGCAATTTTGCAAAAGTCCAATTAAAAACACTAAAAACCGAGGGCAGCCTTCCAGCCACCCTCGGCTTCTTCGTGTTCGAGTTTTCACAAAAGCGTATTTCGTCCAGCTACCGGTTAGACGCGCGCCAACCGTCGGAACCGGACACCGGCACGGTTATACTGCGGTAAACGGGTTGATAAGCGGCCTGGTAGGTCGCCTGCTGAACGGGCCTGGAGGTCGTGCGATCGAGCGACGGGCCATCGAGTTGCGGGCCGCTGGTAGGATTACTGGGCACGTCTTTATCGGGAATCGGCTTGATCGGCTTTTGTTGCTGATACTGCTGCGCCGGTGCATTCTGTGGAAGTGAGGGCGCGGCATTGTTCGGCGGCTGGGTAGTGGGCGTGGTCGTGTTTCCGGCCGCCGGTACGGGAGTAAGCGTCGTCGTGCCGGGCGTCGAGACACAAGAACTGCAACCGCTCGAAGGAGTCGAGTATGTGCTTGTGCCACATGCGGTTCCACAAGTTGTGTCGCAGGTCGTTCCACAGCTCGTGTCGCAGACAGTGCCACAGCTCGTAGCACACGGCGTATAGCACGAAGTTGTCCACACCGGGCGATACGTTGTATAGGGCACCAACTGGGCACTACGCACATAAGTGGTTATCGGACTATATGTGGTTCTCGCACATCCCGTGCAAGGATCGCAATAGGAAACCGGACGATAGACCGTCGTGGGAACAGTTTGTAATACGGTGCGATAACACGTCTGCGGTACATAATTACATGTTTGTGTGGCGCATGGATAGCTCACCGAATAGGCCGGCGCGTATGTCGGAGCCGGCGCGCTAGATCGGCACCAATTCCAGGGCATCAGCCGATCCAAACACTCACATGCCTGCGACGTGGATGGAGTGATTAGCACGATCACCGCCGCCACGCAACAAATCAACAAAATCTTTTTCATTTTTGAATTCTTCATTTCAAATTCTCCACTTCCCGTGAAAACTCGAACCTTCCGTTACGGAACAGTGCTAACTCTCATAAGAACAGGGTTTTGTCGCCATGTCAATAAACGAAACTCCCCGACTTTAATAATTGGTTGCACTTTCCATCTGTAATGATACTACGCTTTGGACGGGCTGATCGGCTCAAATCGAAGAAAATATCGATGCCAACCGACTGCGCAGGCGCGCATTACCCACCTCGTTGGCAACTCTAAGTTATATATGCGCCCCATGACGCAAGAAAACCGAGAATTTAAGACTATTGCGCAAAGTTTACGGCCAGGCAATGTCAGCCTGTAACGGTTTTCCGGAATACGAGCACTAGCGATTAAAAGATGCGGCAATACTCTCGGCCGTGGCTTGAGGACCACAACGCTCGACATTGATCACCATATCGTAAAGATGCGGATCATCAATATTCTGGTGGAAAAATCTTTGTACGAATGCTCGGCGTCCGATGTCCATGTTGTGCATTTTCTTGGTGGCTGCTTTGAGGGATATCCCCTCTCGCTCGGCTATTCGGTTTGCGCGATAGCTCTCCGAAGCGATGATCCGCACCGCCAGGCCCCTGTCTCTTGGTAATAGAAACTGCACGCCGCGTCCAACGTAAACCAACGACGCCTGACAAGCAGCCGCGAGCACCACATGCCCCAAATGAATCACGTATTTCTCGTGTGGAATCACCTTGGGATCGAGCCATGTGCCAAGGATATCATAGGCCCAATTCGCCTGCGTTTCGTCAACCATCTCCAACATTTGACGCGGAAGCTTGTAACGCTGCGAAACGCGGTCGAGAATGTTTCGGTCGAGCACTTCCCAACCAAGTATCCCGCCCACAATTTCAGCAACGGGGCTTCCGCCGGCACCAGCCTCTCGAGATATCGCCACATAGGGCTTCAGGCGGGCTGCAATGGCAACGGAACCGTCCAAGGCTACATTAGATCCGGCCGACATCGACCATGCCTGCATCTGCCGTTCCGCGGCAGCGATAATCTTGGGATCCTCGCGTACTTGCTCTTTCATAACAGAGTCTCCCATTGCTGCCCCAGGCGAAAAGCAATCCCTATAATTAAGAGTACTATCCTGGCAATAAAAAGTATACCCCCTGATAGAACCAGAAAGATAATGCTTTTGCTCTGATGATGTAATATCAACTCAAGATCAGGACGACGTCACTACGGGTGGCGAGCCTGGAGTATTCATGAATAATCCCGGCTTGTCCAATAAAAAAACGGCTGCCGTAGTAAGCTACATCTCCGGCAACCGTCTTATTGAATCGTGCCTGGCTGGAAGCTCAAGCGAACATAAATTGCTTTGGATTTAAGTGGCGCTCATGGCCTCGATCGCTTCGCTATCTTCCTTGCCGAGGAGCTTATCGACGTCCAGCAGCATCAACAACTGGTCATCGAGCTTCACCAGCCCGGTCAGATACTCTTGTTCCAGGCCGGCAACAGTCGGTGGCGGCGGGGCGATCTGATCGTTCGATACCCGCAGCACTTCGCTCACCGCGTCGACAATGATACCGATGGTCTTTCCACCGACGTCTATCACCATGATACGGCTTTCCGACGTGAAATCACTGGCTTGCAAATCGAATCGGATTCTCAAGTCGATCACCGGAATAACAGTGCTGCGCAGGTTGATAAGTCCTTTCACAAAAGGCGGCGTTTGCGGAACGCGAGTGATTTCACCCATTAATATTATTTCGCGAACCTTGACGATTTCGATCCCGTAGACTTCGTCGCCCAAGTGGAAGCTTACCAACTGCAAGCTTCCTGTATGTTCGACTGATTGTACTTCTTTACTGGTTGTGGTTGAACTAGTGGACATATAGATCTCCGATTAAGATTAGAGGTTGTGTTTGCCAAAATGTTTTCTTTACAAACCGTACCGTCCCGAATGGGAAAGCTACTGCAAATATATAGGCCAATTTTCCAGGCCGTTTGGGGAAAATGGTGCATTTCCGCCGGCAAGAAATCCGTGTCTAAATAGCACAATGCAAATATCCCTTAAACTTCCGGTCTGAAACGATTATTCATTTTTCACCATGCCCATTACAAAAAGCTTCCGCACAATCCACAAAACCGGAAGAACCGCTGGCACGGATCGAGAGCCAAGACTTCAGTTGAAAGGAAAATGCGATTGTACACCTATAAACTCCGGTTGAGTCGATGTTATTGAATGGTTCTAATGAAACCATTTCTTGAAATCCTCGCCCCTTTAGTCGAGCGGACCAAAGGTCCGCTCGCATGGCCAAAGCGAGGATTTGTTAGAACGCCTTAGTATGATGATCTGGAGGCGTCCGTTTTGAAACGACCGACCAGATCGCGAAGCGCTCCGGCCTGTGCGCCAAGCTCCTCGCTGCTGGAGGCCATTTCCTCACTGCCTGCGGCCGATTGTTCGGTGACCTCGGCCACGCTGGCAATTGCCACTGATACTTCCTTGGCGTTCGATGCCTGCTCGACAGTTGCCGTGGCGATTTCCAAAATCTTGGCGGCCGTGGCCTCCACGCCATCTACTATCTTCTTTAGCGATTCACCGGTCATCTCGCTCAGTTGCGATCCTTCCTGAACGCGGTTGCTCGATTCCTTGATCAGCGTGGTAATCTCGCCGGCCGCCTGATTCGATCGCTCGGCCAACTTGCGAACCTCATCGGCCACCACAGCAAATCCCATACCATGCTCGCCGGCTCGAGCAGCCTCAATCGCCGCATTCAGTGCCAGTAGATTCGTCTGGCTGGCGATTTCGGAAATCACTTGAATGATCTCGGCGATCTGATCCGAACTTGTTCGGATCAACTCCATGGCCTCGATCGACTTCTGCACCGCCTGTCCGCCTTCTTCAGCCAAGTGGCTGGTCTCGCGAGCAACCTTGTCGGCTTTGGTGGCATTATCGTTGACGGTGTTGATCGACTGTGTCAACTCCTCGACCGAAGCGCTAATCTCTTCCACGCTGGTGCTTTGAATTTGTGCTCCGCTGGCAAGCGTTTGCGAACTCTCGGCAATAACCCTCGAACCCTCGTTGAATTGTGCGGCACTCTCGGTAACCTGGCCGATTACTTCGGAGAGATCACTAAGCATTTGCTTGATGCCCGAGGCAAGTTCGTCAATCGCCTCGTCGCCTTCGACGGTAACCTTCGCTGTTAGATCACCTTGGGCGGCTGCACGAACAACCTCCAATAGGCTATCTACCTTGCCTCGAAGGATTTCGGCTTTATGGCGTTCTTCTTCGGCCTGTCGACGTTCGATTTCGGCTTGCTCTGCCTGCCGCCGCCGCTCAGCTTCGGCCGCTTCGCGTTCGCGCTGAGCCTCTTCCTCTTGCCGTCGCTGCTCGACTTCGGCCGCTTTTCGTTCCATCTCGGCCCGCTCCGCCTGAGCTATTTTCTCTTTCGCAGCGGCTTCCTCGATATCATCGAATGCCTTCTTCGTGTTTTGGATCGATGTATTGATGGCCATCGCCATACGACCGAGTTCGTCCTTGCTGTCCACGTCGGCCGTTACGCTGAAGTCCTGGTTAGACAAAGCCGTGATACTGGCAACGCATTTCCTCACCGGACCGACAATTGCACGAGTTGTGATGAAAGCCAGGAATACGCCCAACACTACACCCGCAATACCAAGCAATACCATCATAAACTGGCTGCCTCCGATCGTGCTTTGCATGTCCCCATCAACATCGGCAAGTAATTTCTCTACGTTGTCGACCGTCGCGCGAGCATCGGCGATCATGACATCCGTCGAATTACGTGTCTGCACAATGGCACCATAGTATGATTCGCCCGTTGAGGCATATTGCTCCAGACTCTTTTGTATTTCACCGGCCGCGGCACTGAGCTTGGAATTATCTTTCACAAGCTCGGTCCAATCCGCCGCGCCCCGCTGGACTTTGGCCAGTTGCTTCTTATAATCTTCCCACTGCGCGTCAGCCTTGGTAACCATCAGATACACGGCCGTAACCCGCAATAGAAAAAACGGCTGAATAACATGGCTACTAAGCCTATGGTCGATATCCGCCCATTTCGCGAGCTGTTTCACATCGCCCGATTCCTCGGCAACTTTGCGAGCGGGAATGATCACACCGTCCATAGCCTGATTAATATTTCCGGTGATCTGCCAGCCGATTTTTGCCCAGTCGTCAAAAGCCTTGTCCTGTGTACGCCGGGCTTCCACAACTAGCTTGAATGCTTCGCCATAACCATTGACATTTCTGATCGATGCCGCGACCAACTCTGCCTGAGTGGAACTGATGTGCGCCGAGCTTCCCAACTCTCCTAACTTTTTCAGTGTGGATTTGTTGATTTCCGCCCATTTATCAGCGCTATCTTTTGTCTCGTCGCCCACAGTCGCAAATCCACGGTTGGTGAAAATTTTCTCCTGAACCCGCGAGTCCAATAAACTCCCGACGCTCGAGTTGGCCTGGGTCACCACGCCGATTGCGTTATCGACCGAACGTAAGCTGCTCCAACCGTAAAAGCCCAACACCAATGCGATAACTACAATCACGCCGAATCCCACCGACAGTTTGGTGCTGATTTTCAAATTCTTTAAAAACGACATTTTCATTCTCCAAATACGTGTTCGACTTTGATACTTCCTGCCCATTTCCCCAATGCGTGAATACAGGGCGGAAAACATAACCAATAATAAACCGGTAAAAAATCCACAAAAAAAGGCACAACAAGAACACTTCCGTAGAAACGGAAATAGCGCTCTTGTTGTGCCTTCAAAAAACAGGCCTGGTCGTCCTGTCATTAAAGCTCTTGCCACGCCGTGAACACAAGGTACTCGCGTGTCAATCGGGCGTGATTACCCACGCCTCCAAAGTAACATAGCTCAAAAATCGGAAGAGCAAGGTTGAATTTCATCTTTTTTTTGCAAAACGCTACAAAGACGCAAACGGAGTTCCGCCAGATCCTTGCTCTTGAATTTTTTCTTGGTCTTCTCTATCACCTTGACGGCATCCTCGATGGCCTCGAGCATCGTGTTACGTTGCAAACCTAATATCAGATGGAAAAGGTCGTCGTGTTGCTCGTCGGAGTTCAATGATTCCCGGATCGACTGCAACGATCTCAATGAGGTAACTAATGTTGGTACAAGTGTACCAAGCGACGAACCGATCGTCTTCACGGGTACATCATGGGCCGGGCACGATATCGTGTCACCGATTCGAGTAAGTTCAGCGACGCAATGCTCTAATTGATCGCGCAAGCGGCGAACCTCCCAATTGAGATACGCCGTAAGATCGTTTCCACTATCTTTTGCATCTTTCGCCAACTCGCGGTAAACGATCAGCAGGCAGGGTAATCCTTCCAGATCGATCAAATTCACCGATAGCCCAGCCAGACAAGGCTCGCCCATCTTGGTGCGAATCGGAAAATCAGCATGACGTAGCGGTCCGCTGGTCTTATGCAGCATTTGAATCAGTTCATGACGATCATCCGGCCGATACCAGAATCCGATTTCCTTGGCCGTTTTGCCTATGATCTCGTCGCGGGTATAACCGGTCATCTCCAAAAAACTGCGATTGACCTCTATGAACCGCCCCTCACTCAGCGTGCTGATACTGACAGCAACCGGACTGGCATCAAACGCCTGGAGAAACCACTCCCGCTTAGTCGGATCAGCCGCCTTCTCATCAAGACATATCGAACCCGCCCGCGAATCGGGGAGTTTCTCACTAGGAAAACTCTGACTGGGCAATCCCTGTTTTGGACTGTCGACGTTAGCCATAATCCGCAATCCCTTACTTGCATTAAAAGTTGGAATTTAATGAAGTGGTCCGCGGCACGTTGGTCGCTACCACACCGTAATGCCAACCTCTTAAATTAAGAATTGACACAACACTTTTCACACTTTGTGTCCATTTTCAGAAACGGAACGTATATTCCCGGAAGCGAAACGCCGTATAAATCGATTGTTGCCAGAAAAAAATCGCTTAGAAGTATGCCAATCTACCCTGTCAACCGGAAAAAATATAACACGCAAATTCTTTGCACATCTTATTACTCTCACGCGTTTCGCTGAAAACCTGTTAGAAAATTTCTACCTTTAACGCGTCTAATGACCTGGCGCGATATTCACTGCCCCACAATCCAGCATTCCCCCACCCGTCGGACGGGAGAAAACTCTATCCAACCAACCAACTCCCCCGCCAGACAGCCCCCCCTTGTTCACTCATAACACCTATGCTAGAAATGTTCGGATTGGTTGCCGGCACTCCACGTTATATGAGAGCACCATCCCCCCCAAGCACCCCTAGCTCAATTGGATAGAGCATCGGTCTACGGAACCGAAGGTTAGAGGTTCGAACCCTCTGGGGTGTATTCCCAAAAGGCCGCTTGCGAATTGTCGTAAGCGGCCTTTTCTATTGCGATTACGTTGCGGAAATCTCAATCCGCCAAAGCATTGCTACGCTCGACTTCCAGATAAAAAACCGCTGGTTTGGATCATATTCATGGCAATTGCGGCAGATCTTGAATATGAACAGCGGATTCTTGTGCACCTCTTGTAACACCTGCTTTGATTCCAGGAATCGCAAGTGGGTATATGCAGAATATGCGTCGTGCTACACAATATTATCCAAAATTGGACAATAGTGCCCTTAGGCGTAGATTTAAGCTCGCGACCGATTTGCTCTTCGAAGCACGAGCGTAGCAATAATGCTGACAACTGACATTAGGCAAAGAAACATGAAGAGCACTTTGTATCCGGTAACACCACCTGACCATCGATCGATGAGCCATCCACCTAAGAGAGGCATGAATATCTCAGGGGTGTATCCAATAAACGATATAACTCCAACGGCTGTACCCGTCATTTCCTTTGGAATACTGGATTCTTCCAAAAGCGCGAAATAGATCCCGCGAAGGGCAAAAATTCCTAGACAACTCGTAATCACATTGATCCAGAGCAACCAAGTCAAAGCCTGGCCCGGTGGTGTGAAGACAAAAGAGACGTACGCTGCTCCAGTAAGGCAGAAACAGACGATGATAATTCGCGAAGAGCTGAACAAGTCCGCAATGAAGCCCGCTTTGATGGCGGCGAGCGGTCTTATCCAAACACTTAAGGCGCTTAGTCCCGCTGCGTTGACATCCGACCACCCCCAGATATCACTGGCATACTGCGAAAAATAGTCGCGTCCTTTGAACATACAATAGGCACCCACTATGATTATCGCTTGAAGCCATATGCTGGGCATCTTCAATACTTGGATAAGATGGCCTCGCGTTCGCTTGTCAGGTCGCGCTGCCAAGCGTTCTTTTGCAGGTTCCGGAACAAACAGCCAGACGAAGGCGGCGGCCACAAAACACACGCTCGTATATACGTACATCGTACTTCGCAAAGCCGTGGTCTTCTGAAGCATTGTGGCGGTTTGATCATTCGCGGGCATGTACCTGCTGAAAAAATACAATGCCAAAGTCGCCAGAACGGCGGCGATCAGGCCACGGCCTCCGTCCAGTATTCCGAAGGCTTCCCCTTGTTCATCATGGCCGCCCCATTCACGCGTTGCGCGTATCAAGGCGGCCCAGAAAGGCAGGATCGTCGAGAATCCCCAAAAAGCGAATAGCCATATCATTTCATGAAATGACGGAATCTTTAATAGATAGAAGCCCGAGCACCCTGTAATTATAAGCGAAAAACACAGTAGCTTTCTAACTGAAACACGATCGGCCAATGGGCCACCAAAGATGTATGCAAACGTTGCGATTATACCGTAAGTGGATCCAAGCACGCCGAGTTGCGTTTGCGAAAAACCGAAAACGTCGACGAAGGTCGGCCGAAAGTACCTTGCTATGTGGAAGGGCAGACAAAAAATGGCCTCTCCCGCAATTACAAGACTGAACATCGTGAGGACACGCCCCAGGCTGTACCTTGAGAATTTCATCCCGCATCTCCACGGCGCATGCGAATGCTAGGTTTTATCGATTTCGAAAACCCCGACAAGTCCATGGGCGCACCCCAGCCCCTGCTGCAATTCCATGACCAATTGCCGCAAGGCATAGCCCAATTGCGGCTCGATGATGTTCTCGCGCGGCAAACCCGTTTCCAGCCAACCGACTCCCTCGACGACCCGCCGCATTCGCCGCATCATGTTGTCGAGAACCGGTGGATAGGAGGCCGGAATGGTTGATGGTTCAGATGTAAATCGTTGATCGGACTCGCCGTATAGGTGCAGCAATTCATCAACGTAGTATATGAGCCTGTTCCAGCACATCTGCAGTTGTTCGAAATACTCGTTGAGAAACTCGAATCCGGGCTTCGGAGCATAGTCGAACAATAACGAATTCAAATTGGTACGCTGGTTTGCTTCATGAAGAGAGTTGACTGTTTGCCGCAAGGGTTGAGCATGGACGTTGTATTCAGCCGTGTCCATGTGGCGTCCGGTAAGTGTGCCGCGATCAAAGTAGCGGAGCGGTTTGATCTCAATACCCGCCCGCCGACTCGCTTCAGCAACGATTCCTTCGGCTTCTTGTAAACTGACGAGCCGCAGATAGAGATGCTGCAGTTCATCCCTCCGCTCTTCCCGCTCCTCGGCTTCATATATGTAGGAAACCACATAATCCATGTTCCGGTTTTCGGCCAGGTCATTCGTCCACAACGACTGCCATTCGTATGAGTAGCGTCCCAGCCAATCACAGAAGATTACCGCATAGCTTTCAACGCAGCGAGCAATGTCGGCAAGCAGTTCGATCAATGTTTCATCTTCGTTGTGATGGGAACAGGTTCCGTAGGATGTGAAATAGAGATCGTACGGTTTTTCGTTATTCGCGATTGGAACTCCATCGAGAAAATCGGCCCGGATAAATTCCAGCTTCGGATTGTCTCTGTAAATCTCACGCGCCTGAGCCAGCAGATCTTCGTTGAGATCAACGCCTTTGTAGTGACCGAGCACTTCAGGAGCCAGCAAGTTGACTTCTACTTCTTCCAGGTTCGACTCTCGCTGGCGAACTCCGGTGAGAAGTTCATAACCGTCGGCACTTCCGCAGCCCAGGTCCAGAATCCGTACCCGTTGCATCATTGTCTGTTTTCGCTCAATCAGCCGCTGCAGGTGGGGGCGAAGAAAAATTCGCGTGGTTTCGTCTTCCCAGTAACGGCGAACGTTGTCATACTTGCCGACGAGTCCCGAGTTTTTAGCATATAATCCACTGGAAACAGCCTCACTATAGGCTTCCATTTGATCGGTAACAGCAATATCACTCACATTATACTCCGGTTTATTCGTTAAAAGTTTTTATAAGCAAATTGGGAACATGGCGGGAAATATCTTCCCGAAGGTCGGTTGGCATCTGATTGCGAGGCGACTCCAGAAGTTCTCTCCGGCGACAATGGGCAGCGTACAAGGCTCCATGATCCTCGTCTTCCAAGGGGAAACAGGTGTAGACCGGATCTCTGCTGGGAAGCGGCAGGTTGTACATGAAAGTCTTGTGGCTGGAAGCCATTACTTCGCGAATCTGTGACAGCACTTGATCGCGATCGGCCGGATCTACTTCGGTACTTTGCAAAGTATGTTTGATCAGATCAATTTGAGCATCGTCCAGAATAGCCTGTTCCGGACAGAAGACATTGGTCCTCTCCAATAGCCCAAAAGCATAATGCATGTACTGCGCGCCGGCTTGAGGCACGTTCGACAGGGTGAGCATCTTCTCAATGGTTGCCTGGATGCCCGGAGTCGAGGAGTCGCCAACACCGGCCGTAGAATAACACGGCAATCGATAGTAGCGCGCCATTTGGGCGCAGTCGACGTTGTAATGAACGAACTCGGCTGCCGCATACATGTCGTTCAGGTTATCGAGTCGCGTACGTACCGGCACGGCCCCATAAAGAACCGGTGCCCCCGAGGATACGAGTTGATTCAATACGATCCCGGCGAGCAATTCGGCGTTGATCTGTGCGACCATGGCGAATTCATCGAATGGACCGGTGGCCCCGCCCATTGGACAACTGGAGATAACCACCGGCACTCGACGGCGCGAGATTTCTATGAGTTTCTTGGTTGTGTCGTCGACAAACTGCAAGGGGCTCTTTATCACACAGGTGATGAAAGATAGTACCGGTTCTTGTTGAAAAGCCGCGGCCCCTCCAGCGACCATCTGACCCATCTGGACGATGTCGTCTATCGCATCCAAACTCGTCAAACCGGCTTGCACATGCTTGGTAATATTGTTCAGGCTGGTGTAGAATTGGTTGACGTCCTTGTTCTCTCCAGTAATTTCCGGATCCTGTATATTGACATTGCGGATGAAAAAATCGAGGTGTTCCAATTGATCGCAGATATGAGCCGACTCACGCAGTCGTCGCACGGATCCGGATTCCCGGGTATATTTCGGAACTTCGTTCTCGAATCTTACATCCAGCCAGATGTTGGTTTCGGCACCGCTGCCGAACCGAACTCGAGGCTCTTCAGCATCGAGTACCAGCCGATTGCCGGGCTCTCGCGCTCCCAGAACTACTTTGGACGGCGCGCTTTTCAGTGCGGCATCAACGAGCCAATCGGGAAAACGAACGCGAGGGCAGTCGTCTCCGTCCTCGATGATGGCTCCTGCTTGCTTAAAAAACGCTACTGCCTCAGCGTTGTAACATAGCACACCTGGATCTTGCAGTAGTTCGCGGGATATTCCGTCGATCAATTTAACCTGATCGGCGGATAACCGGTCTCTTGGCGCTACCAGTACTCCTTCACGCTGTTTTTGACTCATTTGCGCCGTGTCTTCTCGTTCAAGTATATCACTCATAAAGCTTATACTTTCTCTTGTGGATTATGTTCCACTTGTATCATGGGGTATTTCTGCAAAATTTGCCGTCGCAGTTCTTTTGGAAGACACCCGGCTATTTCGGAAGTGCGAATCGTTTCGACCATTCGTTCCGCGCGGGATAACGCGTCATCGTCCTCTTCCATGGAATTTCGTTTCTCGCGATTTGCCAGTTGCGGTGTGAAAAACTCTTGACGCATGTGCCGGACTGTGTGTTCCTCAGCAAGAAAATCTTTGCCCGGCCCCTTTTCGATCAACAGGTCCAGGGCAAGCGTTTCGTCGTTTACTTCGATTCCCCGCAAAACACGCTGGCACATCCCGAGAATTTCGTTGTCCAAAACAAGTTTTTCATACGACACGGTTAGATCCGACTCCATCAAACCCGCAATGTCATGGATGTAGTTGGCTCCGGACATAGCCACAAGCAGACTCGACATGCTGCTTTCGTAGGCGGCTTGAGTATCCACTTCTTTCGAATCCGTGGTACCGCCCGTCGAATAAAGTGGTAGATCGAAGTGTTGGGCCAACTGGGAAACCGCTGCATTTATCATCGCCCGCTCGATCGCCCCCGCCACATGGTCCATGGTATGCAGGTTGGTTATGGAACCGACACTGCCGCAGATTCCAGGCGCGCCCTTCTGAACACACTGGACGAGAGTAATGCCGGCCAAAGTTTCCGCAATGTGCGTCAACACATTTCCCGCTAAAGTAACCGGCGAGGTTGTCCCACAGATCGGCTCAGTGGGAACAACTACAGGCAATCCCTTCTCGGCAAGGTAACATGTAATCTCGCCGTAATGATCATCGATCTTGAAAGGGCTGATGATAAGTGTAATGAAAGAGACAAAAGGTCTGGCTCGCAGTGCCTCCGGACTTCCTGCAATCATCTCGGCCATTTCGACGGCCTTTTTACAACCGGCCAAGGAGTAGATTCCACCCATCACGTGTTTGGTCGTGTTGTCCAAGGCGTGAAAGAATCGGTTGATATCAATTTCCTCCCGATCCTGGATGTCATTAGGGAAAACATTGATCGTAAAAAGGTGAATATTATCGAGCCACTCAACCATTTTGGCATTGAGAGCAACATCTTTGGCAGTTGAAGGACGATGCTCACCGGTCTCGGGATCGAGTACAAATATTGCCGTCCCGCCTGTTCCATAGTGGACACGGTTTTTCTCCAAGATACAGTCGCTTGCATTGTCACGACCAAAGAGTGTTATCGATGAGGGGTTGGAGTCTATCGCATCCTCAACCAAACTGCGCGGTAACCTGATCACTGAAGTGTCCTCGTCGACATCCGCGCCGGCTCGCCGAAAAGCAGCACGTGCGGATTTGGAGTAAACGGCAACTCCTGATTTCTCGAGAACCTCGAATGCTGACTCGACAATTCGCTTGAGATCACTCTCACCTAACGGTTGATAAAGCGAAGATGGAATTCCTGGCCTGATATGAGAATGTGTACCCGGCATGTATGTCCTTTCATGTTGAATTGAAGTGAAATTGTCAGTGTTTCGATATGGTTGGATCGCTAGAATGCCAATAGCTCGACCATGCCTCTGATCCCCGATTCATCGAAGATCTCCTTGGCGAAGAGTGCCGGACATGATCGCCGTCGAAGATGTTCTCTCAGGGGCTCAAGATATTTCTCTTCACCCAGCCGCCGTTTTGATAAACCATAGTCGGCCACCTGCAACATTCGATCGGCAAGTTCAACCATGGAGAATTCATCTGTAGAACCTTCTAAACCTTTGCAGCATGCCGACTCACGAGCTTGGCGTAGTGAGCTCCAGGAGTACTGCGATAATTCCTCCCATGCGGCATTCGCGGCCGAGACAAGCCCCAGAGTCAATGCGGCCGCCGACTCGAGTTCGTCGGGCGGTTGTTGATCGAATACTCGATTCTCGACAGTGAAGTACTGTGAGATCCTGGCCGTAAACCAGTAGCAGGAGTTGTGAACGCGTATGTCATCCGGTTTTGGCTTGAGGGATACACTGTCTCCATGAATGGATTTGCCTTTCACGTCGTCAGAGTTGTAATAATCTCGAAATGTGTCAAACCCGGAGAGCGTAATTGGATGTCCGTCGCGCTTGACGTAAATCGGTGCCAGGCTCTCGATTGTGTTTACATAATCTTCCAGATCATTGAAGGGTCTTGGCGGAACGCCTACACGTCCCAAAGCTGGTTCCCACCAATCCCACAATTTTTCGTTTACGCAGAGATAGCGATCATCGCACCGACCTCTCCAAATCGGCGAATGGGCCGTCAAGGCGATCTGAGCTCCGGCAAAACCATTGAGCACGTTTACCGCTCGTGCGGCATCTTCCGGAAGGATACTGACATGCACATGACTGCCGGCATTCACAGTGAACAGGTGCACGTCGTCGCCCTCTTCCGGTGGAATGTGCTGATTAGAGGGAAGAACCTGCTCCCAAAAACAGGACCGAGCTTTCTTAAATAGCAGGTCCCGGCTGGGTGGCGTCAGCGGCTGGATGCCGTAGCCCAGAAATCGTACATCATGCTCCTGGGCAAACGGTGATAGTGCCTCGCGCAGTGCGTCGATCGATTCGGTGAGTTCGAATAAATTGGCGACATGGGCCAACGAAAACTCCGTCTTGCAGTATCCGGTTTCACAGGCAGCGACCGTATCGTTATAGGGACCGGCGATCTTTGCCCCGGCGATCTGCCCCGTAACGGGATCCTCGATCATCTTCCAGCCTTTATCCACCAGATAAAGCCACAAAGCACGAACCGTCTCCAGGGCCACCGCCGTGCCGTCGGAGTTTACCAGTGGGAACTTCAGTTCCGCACCAATTCGCCGCAGATCATTGAATTCGCGCGATGAGGCCGCCTGTCGAAAACCGTCGATAAATTGTGCGTAGATCTGCGACACGAAGCCATTTCCTTATTGTTGTTGATTCGCAACGTTCTGCGTTTCGGACCATTGTCCCATTACATGTCCTTCGCCACGAATGACAAACTTGTAGCTGGTAAGTTCTTCCAGCCCCATAGGACCGCGTGCATGAAGCTTATCTGTCGATATTCCGATTTCGGCACCCATGCCGAGAGACTCTCCGTCGCAAAACATCGTAGAGGCATTGACCAGTACGACTCCGGAATCCACCTCGCGTACAAAGCGCGCGGCGTGCGATTCATCACTTGTGAGTATCGTGTCGGTATGATGTGAACCGTATTGGTTTATATGCTCAATAGCCTCTTCCACGCCGTCGACTACCCTGACCGAGAGGATCATATCAAGGTATTCGGTCCGCCAATCCTCATCCGTCGCCTGCTCAAGCCGATTGTCGATCCGGCGTGCCTCGTCACACACCTTGAGTACAACACCATGCTGACGAATCGGCTCCAATAATTCTTTCAATTGGCTGCTTGCCTCTCGTGAAACCAATAGTGTCTCTGCCGCGTTGCAGACTTCGGGCATCAAGCATTTGGAGTCGAGCACTATGTCGACGGCGCTTTGCAAATTGCCAAGCTTATCAACGTAGACGTGACAGATCCCCTCGAAATGTTTGAGGACCGGGATCCTCGAATACTCGGCTACGGACCGAATCAGCCCCTTGCCGCCGCGAGGAATAACCAGGTCGATGTACTCGTCCAGTTCCAACAGTTGACGAACCTCTTGATGAGAACCCGAAACAACCTGAATAGCATTTTTCGGCAAGCCCGCTTCCACCAACGACTCTTGCCAGAGTTGTCCCAGCAATATGTTACAGTGTACCGCCTCCGAGCCACCGCGGAGAATCGATGCGTTGCCTGACTTTAGGCAAAAAGCTCCGGCATTCACGGTCACGTGCGGCCTCGCTTCGTAGACCATCAAAATCACACCCAAGGGCACCCGAACACGCTTTACATGCAACCCGATAGACAGCGATTCTTCGCGAATTGCCTGTCCGACCGGATCGGATAACCCGGCGATCTTCCCGAGACTTCTCGCCCGTGCAAGTATCTTCTGCTCGCCGAAGCGAAGCCGGGCTACGGTATTTTCAGACAAACCGCTTGAAATAGCCGCCTCGATATCCTGCTGGTTGGCATCAATGATCGCTTCAGTGTTTTCCTCAAGCTTCTCTGCCATTGCATAAAGAGCCGTATCCTTTTGTTCTCGTGATGCCGAGGCCATATATCGTGAAGCACTGCGTGCCGTATTGGCGATCTGTGTGGCGTGTTCTGTAGATTGTTTTGATTGAAACATAAACACACACTTTCACACAGTTGGCTCGCACGTCGGCCAAAGTACGATATTTTCCACCTGTACTCGCTTGGGCAGTGATACACAGAATAGAGCCGTTTCCGCGAGGTCCTCTGGTTGAAGGCGTTCGTCTTGAGGCCATGGCAACTTTGCCCCCGCCACATCGGCCCAGGCCGTGTTCACCGCCGCGGGGCAGAGAACATTCACCCGGATTCCATGATGTCGTACTTCTTCATAAAGCGAACGGCTGAATCCAAGCACCCCGAACTTGGCGGCAACGTAGGTTGCATATTCCGGGTAATGGTTCATGGAGCAAATTGACCCGATGTTGATGATATGCCCCGAACCTTGTCGAATCATATGTGGTACTGTCGCATGGCAACTATAACAGAGCCCACGGAGATTCGAATCGAGCTGCGCATCGAGTTCTTCGACAGTGGTCTGTAGTAGGGGTTTGGCGACTGCGTGACCGGCACAATTGATCAGAATGTCGATTTGTCCGTGCTCTCGGGCAGTCGAATCAACCAACTCCGCAACCTGCTCGTAATTTGTCACATCGACTTTCTTCCAAGAAGCTGAATCCCCCGACTCTTCAATTTTGCATTTCGTCTCAGCCAGCTTCTCTTCTCTACGAGCGGCAAGCACCACATGACTTCCCGAAGCGGCAAACCGACGAGCAATCGCGGCACCAATCCCCGATGAAGCCCCAATTACAATTGTCATTTTTTCGCTTAGGTCAATACGCAGTGCCATATATACCACCCATAAGAACTGTTTTGGTTTGTATCCAAAAATTTATTTTTTCATATCAGTTGTTAATATCGATAAATACGTTGTACGCAAATATTTTATTTCACATTAATGCGGCCTCGAGAAACCATCATTCTAGAGTTTTATCCCGATTTATCAACACCTAATCGGCTCTACAGACTCCTCACTCATGAATGATGCACGATATTTACAATCTACTGAAATTATTTGTACTCGTAGTATGATATTATTTACGTACTCCAATTACTATTCCATGAAAAACCGCCCACAAGACCCACTTTTACTTTGTGTTAGTAATATATTTGATTGTGAGCGATAAATGTCTTGCTCCGATAACATAGGTAAAATGGCCACAATCCACTGAAATACAGTTTTTCTCCACTGCGAAAACGCCTTTTGGGTTGACAGAAAGTATTTCGTACATAAAATTATTCTATACGTAGTTTAATCACAACAGGGTCACTACTGATGTCTAACATCATGCCAATAGAGGAACAGGTGATTGCCGCTTTGAGGAGAATCACTCGAGCAATCGATCTCCATTCCCGTCTGCTACTGCAAAAGAATGGGTTGACCATACCACAACTTGCGGCTTTGCAGGCAATTCAACGCTTGCAACCCATAACCGTGAGTGCACTTGCCAGAGACATTCACTTGGGTTCGGCAACGGTAACGGGCATCCTGAGCCGTTTGGAAAGTCGGGGCCTTATTAGCCGAACACGTGGTGACCACGACCGACGAAGCGTGGTTGTCGAGTTGACCGAGGATGGTGCGAAAATAGTCGCGGAAGCACCATCTTTATTGCAGGATCGATTTCATCGGGAATTGGCAAAGCTGCAGGAGTGGGAGCAGACTATGATCCTGTCAACTCTGCAAAGAATTGCATCAATGATGGATGCCGAGGATATCGAGGCGGCTCCGGTATTGATCCCGGGCGTAGTAAGCGCCGTCCCGGAAGATATATCTCGTTACCTGGAAAAAGCGGTAGTGACAGCGGACGACACACCATTGGCAGAAGAGGTGTTGGGTACGGTAGAACAAGGTTCACTAGAAGAAAAAAACAACGGAAAAAGTCTTTAATGTCCCCGGCTATTTGCCGAGTGGCGGTTATAACCGAGGCGAACAAAAACTCGGAGATAATCTAATGAGTGATCAGTTTGTTCAAAAAATTCAAACGGGCATGTGGGCCAAAGTTCGAGGCGCAATGCCCGGCCAGGAAAAGTTTGAGGCCGTCTTCCATTTCGTTCCCAACGACCAGGTGGACCTTGACGAAAACAAGATTTCCATCGACAGCCCATTGGGCCAAACATTATCAGGCGCGAAAGTTGGCGACAAAGCTCAACTGGAAACCAAAAACGGCGTATTGGGCCTGCTCGTCCTCGATTTGGGACGCGTTTGACGAAAAGGCGAAGCGTAAATGAATTTGTCAACTTAATCCAAGGAGGAGATGACATGCTTCAAATTACAAATAAAGCGGCGGCTCACCTTAAATCCGCTCTCTCCGAACTTGATTTCGAAGAGGGTGCTTGCTTTCGTATCGGCGTGGCGGAAGAAGAGGTTAAGCTGGTGGTGGATCAGCAGCGCCCGGGCGATTCTACCATAGAGCATGAACACGACGTGTTGGTGGTAATCGATCCCGTTTCATCCGATATTCTGGACAAATTCACGATCGACTTCAACGAGACCACAAAACAGTTGGTCTTTAGTTGACTGACGATGCATGATTATCCAGTGACAATGTTGGGCGACGAGTGTATCTGGATCCCCGGTACTTCGTGGCCCTGCAACTGCAATCCTCAAGTATTTTCGGAGGTGCCGCGTGTTGGTTCTTTCGCGCAGATCTGATGAGGAAATTGTAATCGGCGGCGAGGTGCGAATCAAAGTATTTGATATTCAAATCAAGCAAATACAAAACTGAATCCATTTAAAAATAACAGGAGAATAAATCATGGCAATCAAACCTAGAGAACGGATTATGATGATCTCGACTCACGGATACGTTTCAGCCAATCCCGAATTCGGGATGCCGGACACCGGGGGTCAGGTGGTCTATGTTCTGGAACTCTCCAATTGCCTGGCACGGATGGGCTATCGTGTTGATATCCTTACTCGTCGCTTTGAAGGCCAGCCGGCGGTGGAAAAGGTTTCCGACGGGGTGCGTATCCTGCGATTCCCGTGTGGCGGCAAGGATTTCATCCCCAAGGAAACGCTTTGTTATAAAATCCCCGAATGGGTCACCAACGCCCGGCGTTACATAGAATCAAAAAGGCTGCGTTACGCTTTCATTAACAGCCACTACTGGGATGCCGGGCTTGCCGGTCAGTCACTGGCGAATCATCTCGATATCCCCCACATCCACACACCGCATTCGATCGGCGCATGGAAGAGGGAAAACATGGATGGCGATCCCGACGAATTGGAAGGACGCTATAACTTCAAACATAGAATTCGCGAGGAAAAAGTAATCTACGATGAATGCGATGTACTGATTGCCACAACTCCCCAACAACGAGATATCCTGGAAGCCGGCGCCTACGATGTTCCCCGGAAAAAAATCAGGGTAATCCCGCCCGGATATGACGACACGCGTTTCTTTCCGGTTTCATTGGCTTCACGGCAAGCAATCAAGCAAGATCTCGATCTGGAAGGAACGATCGTGTTGGCGCTTGGTAGAATGGCCAATAACAAGGGCTACGACCTGCTTATCCGTGCCATGTCCGTGGTATTCGAACGCGTGGATGACGTCCGCCTGCTGCTAGCCGTCGGCTCCACCGAACCGAACGAAAAGGAAATCAAGCAAGTCGAAGGCCTGAGATCCTTGGCCGACGAATTGGGAATTCTTCACCGCGTATTGTTCCGCGACTACATCCCCGACGAACTTCTGGCCGACTACTATCGAGCCGCCGACGTGTTTGCGCTCAGTAGCCGCTACGAACCGTTCGGCATGACGGCCGTCGAGGCCATGGCCTGCGGCACTCCCGCGGTTGTAACAACCGAGGGCGGCCTCTGGGAGCAGGTGACCTGGGGTTTGGAGGCATTATATGCCAATCCCTTCGATCCGGAAGCTTTCGGACACGCCATCGCCGCGATCATAATGCGTCCGCAAGTCAAGGAACAACTCGCCAAATACGGTTCGCAAAAGGCGAGATCGCGATTCACTTGGACGGGCGTGGCGCAACAACTGCTACGCGTCTTGCAAACCATAGAACTGGTATCAACGCCGCGAGAATTGATCGACGATCCCGATCACCTGGCTCCATCTGCATCGCGGCTCGAAGAGGAGGAGGAACCTTGGAAAGTAGAAGTCTTCTCATAAGCGATTTGGACGGAACACTGCTGGGAGACGATGAATCTCTGGAAAAATTTTCCCAGTGGTATGCCCATCATCGGCCAGAAGTGCGGCTTGTTTACGCCACGGGACGTTTGTTCGACTCCGTGGTGCAAGCAATAGAAACTACCGCATTACCGGAACCCTACGCGGTTATTGGAGGCGTCGGCGCCGAATTGCGCCGATACCCGGACGGTAACAGTTTAACCGAAGCCTGGCCGGGCCGTATTTCCGGTTGGGACAGGAAAGGCATTATATCCATCCTCTCAAGGTACGGTGGACTGCTGATGCAACCGGCCGAATTCCAACACGATCTTAAGTTAAGCTATTACGGGTACTGCCTAACCTCGGATTTCCTGACGGGAATTCGACAACAACTGGAACGGGCCGGTTTTCGAACGGAAATCATTTACAGTTCCGAGCGTGATCTCGACATAATGCCGGCCGGAGTCGACAAGGGTTCGGCAGCAGTACACTTGGCAGGCAAATGGAACTTTAATGCAAATGAGGTGATCGTCGCGGGCGATACCGGAAACGATGCTTCCATGTTTGATCGTGGTTTTCGAGGAGTTGTACCTGCCAACGCTCACGAAAAACTGCAGATGATGCATTCTCAAGAAGTCTATCATTCCATGTATCCACATGCGGCGGGGGTGCTGGACGGCGTGCAATATTGGCTCAACCGAACAAAGGTTCCCGCGGGAAATCAAATGAGTGACAGTTGAAGATGAATTCAAGATTGTCTGACTGCTTCTCAATATATCCAAAAAGGTCGGGAGAGAAAAATGCAACAAGCTCTTGAGGCATATAATCAAGGTGTCATTTATACTCGTGACGATGAGTTGGAAAAGGCCTTACTGGCTTTTGATAAAGCCATCGGCGAGAATGAAAAGTCCGAAGCAGATCTTGTGAAAGCAGAGGAGCTTGGTTTCAAAAAGTCATAACCCTTATTCACCCGGACCTTAATTGCAAAAAAGTGATCTTATCATGAGCAAGGCAAAAAAACAGAAAATAGACCGCCACACAACTCTATCCTGCATCTCGGTACCTGAAGACAGGATAGAAGATAAGAAAAAAAACAAGATTATCGCCTCCTTGCAGCGCAATGGATGGGGAGTCGTTGCCGAGCAGGAAAGATACCGCTTTCTTCATTTCAATAAGCAAACCCACAGCGATGTTCTTCAAATCCTGGACAAGCTCGATTGCAATGAGGAAGGCTGGTGTGTCTATGATCTCAGTTTCCATAACGCCGAAGATGTACAAAATATAGTCGATTCGGCTGAGTGGAAGTAATACGCGTTTTATTGAGGTCTGCATTGCCAAGGAACTTTCCCGCGGTCGAAAATCCAGCAAATCCGCCTGGCACAGGCGCATTTGCGGTTGCACAAGGATCATTGGCTATGCCGGTATCAAGGAATGTCTGACTAAATCGACTCGGGATCCATGTGAAGGTAGTGGCAAGCCTTCAGAAAACTGGCCGCCGACCATGCCTGATATGCCTTACCCATCGGCCGGCCCGTTTCACCGTGATGCCACTCGTTGAACTCCCACTCGTTCGACACACCCAAAGAACAAACTTTGGCCAACTTCAGCAGTTCCCGCCGGGCAAGGTCCTTCATGCCCAACTTGTGGATGTATCGCACCCACAGCCCGCCGATAAACGGCCAGATACCGCCGTTGTGATAGTGGTGCGGTAAATTCAAAAGGTTGACCGTGAAATACTCGCGCCATTCCTTGTCGCCGGCGCGGACGGGCGGATAGTGGTTCTTGACCGGCCACGGTTCGTTGACGCCCACACCCCACATGAAGCGGAACGTCATCATGGCCCGCTCCCTGTCCACAAGATTCATAATATAGGCCAGCAAATTGCCGTACACATCGCAACGCCAACTGAAGTTGAAAGGCGAGATCTGTGCCACCAGATAACGTGTGTCACCCAAGGCGAATTGCACATCGCTGAAACTGGGAATACCTTCGGTTGCTTCGGGAGCCGTGGACGGCCAGAAGTTGCGCAGGATTACTTTTTTGACGTGCTCCGACCATGTCTTGTAATCGTTGGCTTTATTTTCGTCACCCATGTGCCTGAGAATATCGCTGTATGCAATCAGGCAACGCTGCCACAACACTTCGTCGTACAGAATGTGGTAGCTCCGCGCAAAAAGGTCGGTCCAGTCCCCGGCTTCGGGAATCTCCAGCATGCCGCAATCATTGGAGTCGTGAGCCCCCAACCAGTCCATGGCCCTCTGTAAACGGGGAGCATATTCCTCAACCAGCGACCAGTCCCCCGTCATATTCGCGTATCGCCACATGGCGATGATGATCCACAAGCCGCTGTCGATAGACGTGATTCCACCCACGCCGCCGTATTCGGGCACTCCGTCATCGATTCTCACATGCCCGGGTATTTGCCCTGTCGGTGATTGGTGGTCGAGTATCGTACGAATGGTGGCGATTTGGCATTCCCGCACATCTTCGTCTTCCAGATCCAAACTCCAGATAAGCGTTTTTGCTCCATCTCGAGCCCAAACCGCCCGGTAATTAACGTCCGTGCCGTAAACCGTATTGTCGGCCAAAGAGCAAGCCGTAAAGCCCTTGGGCGTAATATTCCGCCGCAAGGCATCCAGTGCCTTCTGGTAGGCTAGTTGCAGAAGGGCCTGTTCCTCGGCACAAAGTTCGCGGTACTCGCTTGGATCAAACAGTATACGCTTGGCCACTTTTTCCTCCGCTTTCGCCCGCAAATAGTATGGATTTTGATTGTAACACCGATTCTGTGGCCCGAATAACAATTTGACCTGGTGACATCAACGCATATAAAACATACACCACAACACAGCATTTCGGGCGGAAAAAAGCAATTACTGAACGCAATTCAGATAAATCTGCACCCTCGAGATTCTATCGCCTATGAATGTGTAAAAAGCCGCGCATTTGCCATGGAATACGTCGCCTTTGTTCCTTGGTCCCAGATAAACCGTGTCCTCGAAACACGTCCACTCGATATCGAGCTCCGCTGCCATTTTACCTTCGACGCTCAAGAGATTATTCAAGTGGATAGTTTCATGTATGCCGGCATGTCCTGAATTCTTGCCGCAATTCCAGAAACCGACGATCTGTTCTTTGCCCTTGAATGTGCCCTTAATGGGATGGACAAATTCGGCGTCGGGGTGATACCAGCGATCAAAGAAATCGTTCTTGTCGGGCGAATTGCTGAAGCCGTCTTCGTACTCTTCGAACATCTGTTGTGTCATTATCATGGATAGCTCCTTGCGTTTGGTATTCTACCTTCAGATCAATCTGCGCTTGAGCGGCGAAATCAACCATTTTAGATTTGATTGTTCTTCCAGTTTCCACAGTTTCTCGATGATTTCGCTCTTCTCCGAGTCGTTGGCGGCAAAGAAGAAATATGTTTCGAGCTTTTCTTCTATTTCACGGTCGGAGAGTGGATCGCCCGGGTCGCCTTTGGGATAGTCTCTGTCAGCCCGGATACTTGTTCCATCCTTCAACGTGAGTTCGATAACGCATCGGCTTTTCGCCGGATATGCTTTAGTGAGTTCCGGATCGTTCACGACACGAATGCGATTGATCAGTTCAACCAGATCGGGATCCTCGGCGCGCGGTTCGTCGAAGTCTTCGTAACTCACGCGTTTGAGCAGAGCCGTGGCCACGCAATAGGGAATCGAGTGGGTGCGTCCGGCACGGCTGGTCGGTTTCCAAGCGCCGAGAAGCGCGCCGTTGCGGTGTGCCACTTCATAGGTCTTCACGGTTACCGATTCGATTGTCTTTGCGTCTGGAATCTTGGGGGAGAGGTCAAGCGAAATATCGATGGGCGTCTGACAGAAGACCAGGGCGGGCCAGCGTTTGAAGATGATTCGTCCCAAATTGGGTGGCGGCTCGAAGAACGACTCGACGTGGGGTAAAAAACGATTGACTCCGGCATTGCCTTCGTAAATCTCCGGCGGTGCCTGAAAACCGGCCAGTGCCAGTCTGGCCGCCTGCAACCCCCGAAGCGCGCAGGAAGCGTAGGTGCAGTGCTTCCAGTCAGTCATCTGCCCAACGGCGGCCTGGTTGATATCGAGCCCGAACATACCCGCGATGCGCTGAACGCTGACGAGCTGTTCCTCGGAACAACCCAAGACGCACCCGATTGCCAGAGCCGCGATAAACGTGGCGGCCGCATCGTGATCGTAGTTTGCGGGCTCCGGATTGTAGTAGGTGCCAAAGGCCGCCGAAAGATAGAACATGGTGTGAACGCACTCGAGCAGTTGCGAACCGTTCATCGCTTGCCAATCGGCAAGTACCAGCGCAAGCGCGACGTTATCCGAAGGATGCACGCCGCCCATGTTGTTCGGAGAGAGATAGGTGCTGAGCAAATCGCTTCTACGGGCCATGATGGAATTCACGAACAACGCATCCGCAAAGCTTCCACGCTTTTGTATGCCCCAAACGTCCAGATCCGCCCCGGAAGCCACGCCGGAAACCAAGCGGTCGAAATTCAACAACATTTCCCGGTCGTGCAGCGAGCCACAGATGGACGCGAAGGAGTCCATGATGTTTCGCTTCAGGATATGCCGCATCTCGCCGTCGAGCATCTCGCGATGCAGGGCGACAACCCGTCTGGCAATCGTTTCTTCCAGTTGCATTTCAGCTTCCATCATTGAAGAACTTGATATAAACGAGACCGGTGTGAATCGTTCGCTCGTAGTAGTGACCGCCGGGCCGGCAGAGTGTAACGCACGCGAGTTCGATTTTCAAGGGCTCGAAAGCCGAACAGTCACCGCCCGATTTGACGTCGGGACCGTCACTTCCGGACGCCGAAAGGCAAACATGCGATGGTGCGCATGATCAATCGATTATCGGAATAAAAAATTGCACGGTGGGGCGTGACAAACCAATCAACAACCGCTATGATTCAACTTATGATAAGACCGCAAGTGCACATTAGGCTGTATGTCGGCAGTCTGCGGGTGCACGCAAAAAAAATCATTCAAGGACGATTGATGGTTTGTGGTGCAGGCATCCTGCCTCGTGCAGGCAGGATGCCTGCACCACAATACCAAATAATCGCCTCCGGCCGGCGAATGGAACATCGGCGGCGCGCTGCCGAATAAACTGATGGCCCGCAAGGTGTATGATGGATACGCTCTCACTCGACGACGTGACGAAGGAGTTTGGCTCGGTTCGGGCAGTGGATGGGCTCAGTGCCCGGATTCCCGCCGGGTCGATCTATGGATTCCTCGGACCTAATGGCGCCGGCAAGACGACCACATTGCGGATGGTGATGAACATCATCTCGCCCGACAGCGGTCGGATTGAAGTCCTTGGGCACTGTTCAAAAGAAGGAGTTTCCGAAAGAATCGGCTATATGCCCGAGGAGAGGGGACTCTACCGGAAGATGAAAGTGCGCGCCGTCCTCTCCTACTTCGGCACGCTTAAGGGAATGAAGCGGCGCGACCTGGTACCCGAGATTGCCCGTTGGCTCGACGACGTCGGCCTGGCTGCGTCGGCGGACCAACGGGTCGAGGATCTCTCGCGCGGCATGCAGCAGAAGTTACAGTTCGTCGTCACCGCCATCAGCGACCCCGACCTGCTGATTCTCGACGAGCCGTTCTCGGGCTTGGATCCCGTTAACCTCGAGCTTATGCGGGACATCATGCTCCGTATGCGGGAGGCCGGCAAGACGGTCATTTTCTCCACCCATATGATGGAGCAGGCCGAAAAACTCTGTGATTTCATCCTCTTGATCGACAAGGGAAAGAAAATCATCGACGGCACCCTCGACGAGATCCGCTCCACGTATCCGCGCAGCTCGATCATGGCGGAACTGGAAGGCGAAACCGATTTCGTCACGGCGTTGCCCATGGTCCGCGGCATGGAGCACGACGGCCGAAAGCTTGAAATCACACTGACCGAGGACGGCGATCCGCAGGATCTTCTGCGCGGTCTGGTGGAGAAGGTCCGCGTACGCTCTTTCGAGGAGAAGGTTCCGTCGCTGCACGAGATTTTTGTTGACCTGGTGAGGGGACACGATGCGTAAGATTTTTATCGTTGCCCGTCGAGAGTTCATCGAGATGGTCAAGACCAAGGCATTCCTGTTCGGGGTGTTCTTGGTGCCCGTCATCATCGGCGTTTTTATATTCTTCTCGCAGCGTCTGCAGAGGCAGATGGTGTCGGGGCCGCAGCCCACCAAAACGGTAGCCGTGGCGGATCTCTCGGGAGAGCTTGCCGCGGAGCTCGAACCGCTGTTTCAGCAACACAACGAGTCGCACGCGGACCGCCAGATTTTTCTCGAACTGGTTCAACCCGGCGAGAACGGTCTGGAAGCCCAGACGAATCAAATGAAAGAACGTGTGCGGAGCCGTCAACTCGCCGGCTATCTCGTTATCCCCAAAGACGTGCTGGAGGGTAACGCATTACACGACGGGGGGCGATCTCAATACTATGCGCGTGGCGACAGTCTGGCCGATGGGAAGGTGTTCCAGACAGTCCGAAACCTGCTCAACAACGCCGTGGTCAACAGGCGCTGCATCCATCGCGGACTCTCGCCGCAGGTCATCAAGGATATTCGCAAGTACGTGCCCGTCGATCAAATGGAGGTCACCGCCCAGCAGACCAAGAAGCAGGACGCGTTCCCGGCTAGAATGATGGTCCCGTTCTTCTTCCTGTTCATGATGTTTGCGGGCATGATCGGCGCCAATCAGCATTTGCTCACAAGTGTGATCGAAGAGAAGAACTCGCGGGTCATGGAAGTCATTCTTTCGTCGGTCAGCCCGATGCAATTCATGGCGGGCAAGATTCTAGGCCTTGTGGCCGTCAGCCTTTCCACCGTATTTATCTGGGGACTCGCGGCATACGCGGCGGCGGCATATTACGGCATGGCGGATTTGGTCAACTGCACCAATGTCGGATATTTCCTGGTCTATTTCATCCTGGGATTCCTCCTATTCTCTTCCATCTTCGCGGCCATCGGCGCGGCATGCAACACGCTGAAGGAAGCCCAGAGCTTTATGACACCCGTCATGCTGATCATCGTGATGCCGATGGTAGGCTGGATGTATTTTTCCCAGAATCCGAACGGCTTTTGGTCCGTTGTGTGTTCGTTCATTCCGCCGCTGACGCCCATGGTGATGATCTTGCGTCTGGCAGCCCGGCCCGATATTGCGCCGTTACAGATATTCGCGTCGATTGCCCTCTTGGCCGCGTCGGTGCCCGTGGTCATGTGGGCGTCGGCAAAGATCTTCCGCACCGGGATTCTCATGTACGGAAAGCCGGCCAGCCTTCGTGAGCTATGCCGTTGGGTGCGTAACAAGTAGGTTCACATCAGGATCGATTCACCTGCGTAAACTGCTTATGCATGCGAGAACATTTCTAGACAGCTCCGGATCCTGCTGCTCGATCCGCTGCAGGCAGTCGTTCAGAACAATTGCATCGTCCACGAAGCCCGTGCTGGGAACCCGGTCCGGGATTATGTCATACGGGTTGCAGAGATAGAAAAGAGCGGCAAGCAGCACAGGCCGTAAACTGCCGTTTGTCGTGCCCTTGCCATCCGGGTTTTCGTACGCTTCGTAAACCGCGCTCGCCGTGAGGGCAACATCCATTCGCCAATCGCCCGCTTCCCCGGTCAAGCCGGCAAGTATCTTCGGCAACTTGCCCCGAACATAAAGCTCTTCATCCTTACCTACCTGGCGAATCGCCTCGGCGTAAGATTTTTGCACGCGCTGGCGCAGATCGTCACCGACTCGTATTGGTAGCTTAATCATTGGAAAATCTCCTCGCCGAATATCTCGGTTTCGCATGGGGTGCCACTGCTGGCTTGTCCAGCAGTGTTTTTACGACAATATCCCGGCTTGTTACCTCAGCCCCTATACATGAATCCTAGCTTATCCGGACATGAAATACGTGATCTGCTCAACTCGATATAGTGCCGGAAAAATGGATATGATCGTCTGTGATGGCAGCGCTCAACTGACCTTGGTTAAGTCTGGACTATTGCAAAATTGCGAGTCAAGGGCACATGTAAAAGAAAGCTTTGCGAAGCGAAGGTTATTTTACATTGTCTAAATCGACACTAATTCGTTGACAGATCACAAGTTAACATCTTTGCGGCGCTTAGATATAATTTGCCGGCTGCGCCGCCAATTTATATCTAAGTGCCCTTGACTCGCAATTTTGCAAAAGTCCACTTCAGCACAACTTCCTCAAGCCGCCGATGTCTCGAAAAATCAACATACCCGTTGGGATAATAACATCTATGCACGTTAATCGGCCGGTCAATCAGAGTGCCTCGAATCGAGGTTCCCGGCCAACCCGAACCGGCCTCACCCAATCCACGTTCCATGCTATCCTTTCACAAAGCGGTTCCATTCTTCTCTTATAATCGAGGGCTAACATGACCACTACAACTACATCGTTTCTAATGGACTGTCCGCGATGCGGCGTGACGATTCCCAAAGGCGGTCCCTGTCCGGATTGCCATTGGACGGAACACGCCGAAACAGCAAATTATTTCAGCCAGGACATGGTACAGGAATTCGCCGCGCGTCACCGCGTCCATGCAAGAAACTATGCGATCTTCATGGTCATGGCGTTTGTCGCCGGATTCGTCAGCCTGCTTACAGCGATCATGTGGATCAGACTAATCTATTTAGGAGACGTCGTCGCCTTCTTTTTGATAGGTTTCCTCACCGTCGTATCCGGAATTCTCGCGGGCGTCGCGGCCTGCTCAAAAAGAATATTCCCGATCGACTTGAACTGTCCTTCCTGCAACATCCGCTTGGACGAACTGGGAACAACCGACGGCCGCTGTCCGAACTGCGACACACAACTCAAATAGCTATAACGGCGGATTTTGGGCATTCATTTCCGACTCGCCCTCACCTCCGTCAAATAAATTGGAGGAGAGGGCACTAATCAACAGCACTACAGCTTGGACGACATGGTGTATTCCACTATGCCCGAATCCGGGACTTTGTGTCTGCTGATTGGCGGGCTGACAAGTCTCCTGGTCTGGAGACGGCGAGTCTTGTAGATAATTTTCACAACTCCCACATCTCCGTTGCTCGATCATACCCTCTCCGGACTCTTCAGAAACCACTGGATGAGTCCACAATGCGTGCATGCCAGTGTAGTTGCATGCTTGTCCACCGGTGAGACTCAAGGTAGGATGTCATTCATGTCACCGGTCAGGGATGACTGTAATGGGTACACCTCATCCACCTTTTTCACGAAGGAATTGAAATATGGTTACTGCTTTCATCCCCGAACCCAGCAAATCTGGAAGTTGTTACATAACACGACTGTTTGTATTTGTTTTGAGCATTCGGTCCTCCACCGTTATCGGCATGGCATTGCTTCCTCTACTCCTTTGCCTTCCAGTTGCCGCCGCTGAAACGGATGCCCGCATTCAACCATGGGCCGGCAATCCTTATTACTGGTCTTATCAAGGCAAACCGGTGCTGCTGCTTGGCGGATCGTCGGAAGATAATCTCTTTCAAGTTTCCGGCGTGGAGGATCAGCTCGGCAAGCTTGGCGAGGCCGGAGGAAACTACGTTCGTTGCACGATGAGCTGGCGTGACGATGGCAATGTGTTGCAGTTCAAAAAGAAAGGCGACCGCTACGACCTGAACGAGTGGAATCCGGAGTTCTGGAATAGATTCGAGCGTTTTTTGCGCGAAACGGCCACGCGCAAAATTATTGTTCAAATTGAAGTTTGGGCCACGTTCGACTATTACCAATCGCGTTGGAATATCAACCCGTTTAATCCTAAAAACAACATCAACTACACCCGTGAGGAATCGGGCCTGCCGTTGCAAGTCAATTCGCATCCAGTGCAAAGGGGAAACGATTTTTTCCGTTCCGTGCCGAAGGCAAAGAACCTCAAGGTAGTTTTGCCTTACCAAGAACGATTCGTCGATAAAATCCTTGAGCATAGTCTGAAATACGACCACGTTCTTTACTGCATGGATAACGAAACAAGTGTCACTCCGCTGTGGGGCGAATATTGGTCGGAGTTTATCAAACAAAAGGCGGCCGAGGCCGGCAAGAAGGTGGAAACCACAGAAATGTGGGATCCCTGGAAATTGGATCATCCCATGCACAGCAACACCTTCGACCATCCCGAAACCTATTCCTTCATCGACATCTCGCAGAACAACCACCTTAGCGGTCAAGCCCACTACGACAACGCCCTGAAGCAACGCCGGCGCATCGCAAAAAACCCGCGGCCCATGAACAACGTTAAAATCTATGGCGCCGAGAGCCGACGTTTTGGCTCAGCAAAAGACGGCATCGAGAGATTCTGGCGAAGCATATTCGCCGGGTGCGCAGCCGTCCGCTTTCACCGCCCCGATTCCGGCATCGGCTGCAGTCCCAAGGCGCTACTGATGATAAAAAGCGCTCGGGAAGTAACCGACGCCATTGACATCACTCGTTGCACTCCACGCCCCAATTTATTGACAGACAGAAGTCCGAACGAGGCCTATTGTTTGTCGCGTGATAAATCTTGCTATGCGGTGCTCTTCCTGGATGGGGGAGACGTCGTTTTGAAATTGGAAGGAAAAGCGACCAAGCCGAAAGTGCGATGGTACGATGTCGAAAAAAGCGAGTGGAGAAAAAGTAAAAAAGAATCTCTGCGGAATCAATCATTGCGTCTGAAAACGCCCGGAAAAGGCATTTGGGTGGCCATTGTCCAAATGGATTGACTGGTACAACGATTTAGATTGTTTGAACTTACTCGTGAATGGTACAAAGGCGCAACTAGCTATTGGTGCCCCGTATCAAATGTCATTCGTGGCAAGGCGTTAGAAATAATAGCTGCAACCCGCTTCGGAAATCAGATATTTATTCAGTCCCCTCTTCGGCATAAAAATACCGCCGAAATCAAAACTGCAAGCAGCATGGCAACAACGCTTGGTTCGGGCACCGTCCCGTAGACTTCGATCTCCTCGATACAGGTTCCAGCTTGACTTCCGGAGGTTTCACATCCCGGCACAATTAGTCTGATGCCCGTTGCTTGAACTGGGTCGAAACTGTAACGGTGTCTAATCGAGGGCTGGCTATAGAATGGACCACCGGCAGCACCGTAGTTGAGCGTTCCGATATCAGTCCAAGATGCATCGGACGTATTCACATCCGGATTCAGCACGGTAGTGTATTGCAGAGTATATAGACCGAGATGTCTATCGGTATACTTTAAGGTACTATCGCGTCCGAAGGCGATGCCGTTGATTTCCTTGGCGGCTGCAAAACTGATCCCGGCAAATCCCTTCCCGAGCGTGGGACTGGGACTATTGGCAATCCAACTATAATCGTTGCCTGCGTTGTTGTATTGTCAGCACTAGCGTCGGGTGCCACTGCTGGCTTGTCCAGCAGTGTTTTCCGGGAGTTTCTTTCATTCGCTGCTGGACAAGCCAGCAGTGGCACCCTTATTCAATCGCCCGCTACCGCATACTCGGCTTATCGGGTCCGGGAAAATCTTTCGGCAACTTCTGCGTCACTTTGCCGGTGGCGGCCCATTCGGTGCCGCGCTGAAAGGTCACAATAAATGCAACGCTATGCAACTGCTTGGGACCGTGCCCGAAGGCCGTGTGAAAAACGCGCCCCTTGCCGTAGGCAATGGTCATCAACATCGGCTCATGCCTGCCCGTGCCGCGTTTGTCTTTCGGCGAGAAAGCTGTCGCCAGCAACGTAAGGTTCTTCGCCGGACCACGTAGTTTGCAATAGAGCTCGTCTGACGAGTGCATAAACTTTTCAGGCAACCCCCGCGTAATTGGGTGATTCGGCTCGCGTACAACGATAACGAATTCGTGTTGCGGACCGTGACTACCGCCTCGACCGGGTTCCATGTCCCGCACAACCTTCCCGTCTCGCCAGTAGATATACGGCCCGTGTTTTTCATTGCGGCCTCCCCAACCGCCGACCGCGATCATCTCGTTATATGCCTTCCAATCCGCAAATGCGTTGTTGGCCGCATGATAAATCACCAGGCCGCCTCCCCCCGCAACATAATCCTCCAGCGCTTTCTTCACTCTTTCCGGCCAGGGATCGCCCGTGTAATTACTGACAACCACATCGTATTTCGAAAACTGTGGATTGAAACCGTCCATGCTCTTGCCTTTTTCGGGCGAGGTAACTACATCCACGCTGAACAGCCCGGTTTCCTCCAACTGTTTCTTCAACATCGGTGTCGTTCCCTTCCAGTCATGATTGTTTTGACCGTCGACGATCAAGGCCTTAATAGGCCCTGCATGGGCCGAAGCGCACAAGGCGATGCATACAACAATAATAGCAAAACAATTTCGGTAGGACATGATGGATCTTCCTCAAATCGGTGGGAAAGGGGCGGATGGTGAAAATGATGAATATAGCCGATCCGACACTAAAAAGCAATGATTTGCATCGTCAGCAGTTGTGTGGCACGCCCAGCATGGGCGTGGAGAGGTTCTATATCAAAACTTCTCCTTTTCACGCCCATTCTGGGCGTGCCACACGATCGGCATCAACTAACTTCACTAATCACTACGCGACGACCTTCTTCAAAAGATTTAATAGCCGCGTATGTTACACGCAGTGCTTCATATCCACACCGTGCCGGAACGGGTGGCGGTTGGCCTTGGCAGAAACGGCGAACCATATCTGCTATGTGACGACCTACAGTGTCCAGCCCTTGCGGTACGGACGATGAATAAATTGATCGGCCTCCTGACAACCCACAGCCTTCAGGTTCTCGGCATCCCATTCGATCTTCTGCCGCGCGTTATGCGAAACTAAACCCAACAACACGGCCTCGGTCAAAACGCCGCCGTATTCGAAATTACACGAAGTCGGGCCGCCCGACTTGCATGCCACCAACCATTCCTTGTAGTGGCCGATGGAACTGGGAATGCTCGGTTCCGGACGTTTGCAGTCGGCAAACTTATCCTCGGGCAACAACAAGTGGCGGAAATAGTCAGCCAAGATTGCACCCTTCGAGTGCTTACGGCAAGGGGATGTAAGTTCCTTGTCCAGTGGAGGTTATAACTGACTACATAAGCCGCACGCAAAGTAAAGCAACCGACGCTGCGCGTCGCTTCCTTTCCAATAGGTCTAACTTGTGTTTTTCAACGGGCTGCTAGCTCGCATGCAAGTTAATGGCCATTATACGCGTTATGCGGCATGAACCTGTAAAAAAATCATAACCAGCGGAAAGCCACAATGTCCATAACTCACGACTGAAGAAAGATTTACGCAAACAAATGAACCCCGGATCGCCTATCGACAACGGCACGCCAACGAGGGGATGCCTCGGAAAAAGGCTTTGGCCAAGAAGTAGTCGGAGCACGCAAGAATTCGGATGCTCCGCAGTACCACCGAAAATGATCAGATTTCTCGCGAATTCGACTATAAACCCATACCCCCACCGCACTCCAAAAATCTCCCCATTTTAAAAACTTTTCGCGAGGGTTTTTTTCAGCTTGCGACAATAATATGGTGGAAGAGGATGAACGGTGATGCGGGCTTCCAGCCTGCAAACGTACAAAAGAGTTTGCCAAATTGTGGTGCAGGCTTCCAGTCTGCAAACTCAACTCGACTGCGGAACAGGCATGGAACCCAGCAACCGGATACAGCGCGACCGTATGCTCCGCCGCGCGGTTTTGGCCGGCGACGATCGCGCCTGGCTGGTGTGGTACGAGGAATCCTTCGACGAACTCTACGCCTATGTCCACTGGCGCTGCGGCGCGCGGCGGGACCAGGCAGACGAGGTCGTCCAGGAAACATGGCTCACGGCCGTGCGACAAGTGCGAAAGTTCGACCCGGCTCGGGCATCCTTCCTGATTTGGCTCCGTGGAATCGCAACCAACGTGCTCCGCAGCCACATGCGAAAACAGATGACCAGCCAGAAACATCGCGAAACAGTCGACGTCGAGACCCTCGCCGACGCATCGGCCGATTTGCACCAGGCAAAGCAACAACGTAAACAACGCGGGCTGCGCGTCGCCCAGACCCTCAACCGCTTGCCCGACCATTACGACGAAGTTTTGCGGGCAAAATACTTAGACAACTTGACGGTGGCCCAGATCGCCACTGTCCGTGGCGAAACTCCCAAAGCAATCGAATCGCTTCTGGGTCGAGCAAGGAGCCTGTTCCGAGAAATATACCAATCCGACAAACAAGAATAACACCAACCCGAAGCGCAAGCGAAGGGCAACCAACCATACTAACCCGAAGCGCAAGCGAGGGAAATTAGGAATCAGTCTTACACAACACACAAGATTATATTGGTCAAACAAATCTCCATGGGGATGGTGAAATGATCGAATCCAACACAGGACAAAAAGCCCATACACGAGCGTCCTTGCCAATACCGGAGACGAGCCACTTGCGACAGACGCTTTTATCCCAAACCACGCGAATCGTTCGCCGCCGCCGCTGGACGCGCCGCGCCGCCGTCGGCTCGGCTCTGGCCGTGTTTTATCTCGCCGGCATCGGTACCATGCAGGCTTGGAACCATTTTCATAATTCCGCGGCACCGCAAGAGTTCGCGGCCGCTTCGGCAATTGAAACAACGCCAATCAAAAAGGCCATTTCAAGGAATGACACTCCCAAAGCCGCTCCTCATGGAATCGCGGCGCAAACAGAGGGGGATAAAGACACATCGAAACAGACTCGCCCCAACCCCACTCGATTCGAGTTGATCTGCAAGATCAGCGACCGTTACCTGTACCGCGACGCGAACACCGTGGCGGCCATTCGCGGCTATCGGCGCGCTTTGCGCATTGCCACGCCCGAAGAATTGAAAATCTGTCCACAACGCGACAGTTGGTTATTAATGGCACTTAAACAAGAACTCAACGAAAAGGAGAAGAGAGATGAAAATCGTGGCGCGTAAAAGATTTTGGACAATCATCGCCGTCTCGGCCATGCTTGTGGCCATGTTCGCCGTTGGTCTCACCGATGCGACGGCCGATGGACAGAAAAAAGACAAAGCCGGCGATATAGGCATGGATATGATGGGTCCCGGAGGGATGCTGCCCGGCTCACCACCGGCCAATCATCTTTCACAAGCCCGAGAACCCAAGGGCAGAATGGGAATGCCCGGCATGGGAATGGAAGGCGGTATGATGGGCCCCGGCATGGGCATGGAGGGCGGCATGGGTATGGGCATGATGGGCGGCATGGGAATGGGCGCCCCCGGAATGCCGCAAGGCATGAGGAGTTCGGGACGCGTTAAACGCCCCCAAAAAAATCTCGCCGAACTTCCACTGAACGAAGTCCTTGCCATCGCCCTCTCGGCCCGGCCCGCCGATAAGGACATTCCGGAAATCGAAAGCCTGCTTGCCCGGGCCATGTCCATCAGCCCCGAAGTCGTCTCGGCACGAGCCGCGTTGCAACAGGCTCAGGCCAACCTCGAAAGAATTCAACTCGACGTTGCCCGCAGCGTGATAGAAATTCGCGCAAGATGGAAAGTCGCCCGGCGGAATGTCGAACGCCTCGAAGCCAAAGTCAATAAAGAACGCGAAAACGTCGAGCTGGCCCGCGCCTACATCTCCGCCCGGGCGGAGTTGGCGCAAATCGAACGCGAACTCCCCGTTCTAATCGGTTCATTAGGAGCCGTCGGTCAAGCCACTCTCCCCGCAGGCAGAACATACATTGGCATCGGAAAGCATTCACCGGCGGGTCTTGTGGGAACTTTTACGGTGAACAGCGATGCAACCACGACGACCAAGGCCCCGGAGCCCCAGCAAAAAATGCCCAAGGAATTCGAAAAGCCGGTCTCGCTCGAGTTTCAAGAGACAGAGATAAAGGATGTCACCCAATTTCTGCAAGATTTAACAAAGGTCCAATTCATCCTTGACAGCGAGAGCGGCATCTCGGGCACCCCGGTCACGGTCAGCCTCAAAGACATCCCTCTCAAAGACGTCCTGCAAGCCATAGAGGACACGACCTACCCTGTGCGTTTCGTGGTACGTCCCTACGGAGTGCTCGTAACCGACGAAGACAACGCCGTCACCCGATTCGGCCAGAAGCCACAGGCCAATTCACCGAGCATGGATCCTTTCGCCGCGCCGTCCAGACGCTAAATAATACGCATTCCAACTCGATGCTATGCCTGTTCAGGGTTCAATCGCGGGTTTTTCCACATACTTCCACAACCCCGGACTCTGAGGCACTTGCATCCCGACATCCTCCGGCACGATCGGCGGACGAGGCGTCTCGTTCGGAGCAAAGACCTTCGGGATCGCTTCCAACATCCGGAATCCGTAGTGCGCATGCGGCGCAAGGATCTCGCCCTCGCCCCACTCATTCCAGCAATCAATCAGCAGATCCTTGCGACCGGTCGCATCGAGAAAGCGTTTCGCATCCCTGAGATGATCCTCGAATTTTTCAGGGGTGAATCCAGTAACCACCGAACCATTCCAACCGCTCCACGCCCGGCTGCTCCAACCGCAGAATACCGGCAACATGGCCGGCAATGAAAATCGTTTCCAAACCTCCGGTGCTCCCGTCAGAACATGCTCCGCCGCGGTCGACTGATAACCGGGATAAGCCGGGCCCGCAAGGCCGTTGATGTTATAAAGCGTAAACTGCCGTATATTCATCCTGCCATACAGTTCCGCATCGGCCGTTCGATAGTACTCGCCACCGTGCTGCGCGGCGATCCAGTAGATGCCGGGATAGCCCGCTTTGCGAGCCTCGTCATCCGCCCAGTCCATCAGCTCAATGGCCTTCTCCTCGCCGTAATTCAATAACAGATTGTAGCCCGCAAGCACGTATGCCACCGGCCGGCCGTCTTCCGTTTTTCGATAACTGGGGTGGGAAAAATACCGGTCGATCCACATCCTGATTATCGTCTTGAAATCCTTCTCATCGTACTTCCACCAGGGATTGCGGGGGTTACACCACATCACGCAGAACTTGATATGCTTCAAGTTGCGGGCATTGAGAAAATAATTCTCAATAAACGGATACCGATATTTGTGATTGTGGAAATACCAGAGGACCACCAACTCGTTGATGCCGTGTTCAACGGCCCACTTGATGTCCCATTCCGCCGGCACGAGTGATTCCTGTTTGTAATAACCGAGAGCCGGCCGGCGTTCGGCCAGTCCCGGAATGGTTGCCCAATGCAAACCGCCGTTATCCAAGGCGGCCCAACCTGGAAAATAATAGCTGGCGATGTGGTAGGGTGTTCGAAGCGGATTCGGTTCCGGGATCTTGCCCCGGGGCAGATCGATTCGCGGATACACATTGCATTGGAAAGTCGAGTCCGTCGAATCCGCTCCGGCGGCGTTCAGGCTCACGGAGATATCCTGCACGCCTACCTGAGCGGGAGTGCCGTGGAAAAAGAACGTTTCCACCTCGCCCGGAGGAATTTCGGAGCGACGGGCTTTGAGTTCGGCGGTTTCGAAAGAGAAGCCCTCGTCGCCTTGAGCCTTTATCTTAATATCCTTCAGAACCCGGCCGCCCATATTGCGAACTCGCACCGCAAAAGGTCCGCGCTCGCCCCGGCGGTACATGCTGGCCGCCGGACCGGCATACTCGATCACCGCTAGCGGAGGACCGGTGGGCTTGTCACCAATACTCACGCTCTTCACTTCCCCGCAACTTTCCCACGCGAAAGACGGCACCAGGTACAACGATCGCATGCGTCCCTCGAACGTGCCGGTGACGAAGTGTTGCTTTCGCTTGTCTAACTGCTTCGGCCCCTTTACCAACCAGTAATCGCCAAGCCATATGTTGTAAGTGTGAAGCCTCGAATCGGCCCTGATCGAAAATGTGTTCCATTGTCGTTTCAGCGGCTTTCCGTCCGGGCCGGGCGAAGGCCCCGGTTCATAGGAAAATCCCCCGTGCACACCTCGATCGGCACTCATGGTCACCGTCAACCAACTGTCCGTGTCCGCATCGATTCTCAAACCGTTCAAAGCTACAAAAGGTGGCGCATCGCGAGTCTCGAACGCAATGCCACTTTTCGAAGCCTTGAGATAGTTACCGGAATTGTCGGCGAGCACTCGACGCCTCTGACCCTCCGCGGTCAAGTCCCAAGCCGTATCCGTTTTTAGCTCCTCGGTCATGCGGCATATCCGGATGCCCCGAATCTCCACCTTTGTCGATTCCCGCCAGTCGAACCGCATCCAGTTCAGCTTCCTCGAATCGGCCCATGGCGGATAGAACCGAACATTCTGGAACTCATCCGACTTGCGAACAAGTATCTGGCTCGAACAGATACCCTTGACGTCGTTCCCCCTAAAATGCGCCGAAACCCATCCTGTCGTCGAAACCCGGCACTCTAATTCCACATAGTCACGATCTCCCACAACCAGTTCGAAAGGGGGCGACTCGAGATGCGCATCGAGCCCGTTGCTCTCTCCTTTCCACACACCCTCCCGTCCCGAGCAAGCCCGCCACCCCTTACCAGTTCGCCAACCCCGCAGCACACCCCTATCGTCGGGCTTCCAGGACAACAGTACTTCCGCGGACTGTATGCTCCCGGCAGCGCAAAAGGCTACGATTAGAGCGATGATCGTTCGTAACACAGTAACCACCGCTCCTAAACTTCCAACATCTCGGGAAAATGCTCCCCATACCAAGCCCGAAGCTGATCCACGTCCTTCTGAGTCGCCGAGGTATACGGCCCCCGCGATCGCAAACTAGTCTGAAGGAACCCGCTCGCCCGACCTCCCATGCGGTCAAAGGCCGTGTCGGTGAAACCTCGCTCAACGTACTCCCCATGAAGGAATGCGATCAAATTGCTCAGACGTTCACACACGGCTTCGACATGCTGCCAATCACCGTCGTGAACGTGTTGCCAGAGATCCAAGGTCACACGCGGATTCCAATAGATCATCGAGCTGCAACAACCCACGGCCCCCAGCGGGCCCAACTCGGCGGATTTGTGTTCGCCGATAAAAACATTGACAAACTCGCTCAGCGCCTTGCACCCCTCGGGCGTACAGCCCACCGTGCCGGCATTCGACTTGACCATCAGGTAATTGGGCACCGACTCCTTGATGGCCCGGTGCTGTTCAATGCTG
>JAFGTN010000579.1 GCA_016934075.1 Pirellulales bacterium | reverse complement strand
TGTCAGTCAAGACAAAGTAAAAGAAACCTTCGCTTCGCAAAGCTTTCTTTTACATGTGCCCTTGACTCGCAATTTTGCAAAAGTCCAGTTAGTATTAGGAATAATATTGTTTATAGCTCACCGCAATAAAACCGCCATACCAATCGATATCCAAATCGGAATAGTCAAAATACTAATAAACGATGTCGCCAAAATAATCCGCAACGCGGTTCCCGAATCGCCCCCATAGTGACGCGCCATTATAACCCCGAACACGGCCGAAGGCATGGCAATCTCGATTGCCACCACGCGTTTGAGGTCGTCGGTGGCCGGCACCATGGTCATTATCAAAAGATAGCATACGGGCAATATACACAACCTCAGCATACAGGCAAGTGTAATGGTTTTGGCACGCTCTTTGGCTGGCGTTTTTTCCCCGGCGGTAAGCAGTTGATCGGTAATCGTAGCCCCGATCAGAACTAACGCCAAGGGGATCGCCATGCGTCCCAGGGATTCGACGGCCATCATTAAAAAATCTGGAATCCCCAACCACTCGGGCATGCCCCACGATTCGAATTGAGGCCGCGCCGCCGTGATGAAATTCGTCGCCAAGGCAACAACAATCGCCACGCTGGGCGGATTGATCGCGCGGCGCCACCAGTCGCGTCCGAAATGCCCGCTGATTACCATCACACCCAGTGTCCAGAACCCGATCTCCAAGCCCATATTGTGAACGAACAAAACGCCCAGCGTGCCCGGATACTCCTCGAACAACAGCCCGATCAGCGGAATGGCCAGATAGCCGTAGTTGTACATGCCCGTGCAAAATGCAAACGATCGACGTTGCGCGTCTGTATGCAAGCCATTAATTCGCGGGCTGAGTCGAGAGACCAGGATGCAAACCAAAAAACCAATCGTCACCGAGCAGAAACCGGCCAAGGGTGGAATCACCAGGTTGCGCGGGTCGCGCAGAGCCGGATTGTCGCTGATGACAGTAAAAATCAGGCAAGGAATGAGGATGCGGATTATCAGCTTGAGAATGCTCTCGTCGGCCTCGGCCGAAAGGCAACCCGACCACCGCGCAAAAGCGCCGGCCAGGATAACCGTGACCACGAACGCGGAGGCAATCAGAATATGCGGAATTTGCTCTAGCATGAAAATCCGAAAATTTATTATCTGCACTTTCTGAAAAAACGGCACTTAGGCCTACATGAAATAGAAAAGATGTGTAGCATCTTTTCTATTTCATCGTTTTTTGTGTTGTTGGGACAACTGCTGCAAGCGGTTCATAATTTAAGACACGCGGAATGTTTGGCCGCCTCGGTAGGCAAAAACGGGAAAAAATGCGATTTCTCCGCATCTTTTCCCATTTTTAGGCCTAAGTGCCGTTTTTTCAGAAAGTGCAATGTATTATGTCATTTACTTGAAGGCCGATCCAATGGGTATCATTCCCACGCGATAGCCGATCTTACATCATAACAATCGGGGAACTATTTCACAACTCGGCGGCCGAGACCCCATATTTGTCCGAAATAGTGTTTGACAAGTCATTTTGACACTGTTACGCTCAGCAGGAACTTAGCTCAATTTAACTTCCACGTATAGGACCAATCATGACAAAAGTATTAGATTCCTTTCGGCTAGACGGCAAAGTCGCACTGGTTACCGGCGGGGCCGGACTCTACGGACGCCAGATCGCAGAAGCCCTGGCGGAGGCCGGCGCCAAAACCTTTATCGCCAGTCGCGGAATCGAAGCCCTGGAAAAACAGGCCAAAAAGTTCCGCGACGCCGGGCTGGACGTCACGGCTTTGCAACTCGACCAGAGCATAGAGGATTCTGTCCGTTCGTTGCTCGAACAGATCGTCGACACGGCCGGACAGGTCGACATACTCGTAAACAACGCCGTTGCCCGCACCATGGAGCCCGGTGCCCCACGCTACGAGGCCTTCGCCAAGAGCCAGGAGATCAACGCCACGGGCATCTTGATGATGACGGAGATTTTCGCCGAGCACATGGCCGGGCGCAAGACGGGCAGCATCATCAACGTCGGTTCGATCTACGGCATGCTCGGTCCGGATTTAAGTCTCTATGTAGACACCGGCATGCACACGCCCAATCAACCCGACTATTGGTACAACAAAGGAGGCATGCTGCAACTCACCCGCTACGCCGCCGCCTTCTACGGCCCGTCCGGTGTGCGCGTGAACACCATCAGCCCGGGCGGTTTCTTCGACAACCAGCCGGAAAAATTCGTCCAACGCTACAACGCCAAGACCTTCCTCGGCCGCATGGCAAACGAGCAGGATCTCAAAGGCGTAATCGTATTCCTGGCCTCCGACGCCTCGGGATATATCACCGGCGTGAATATCCCAGTGGATGCGGGATTGACCGCGAAGTAGTGCGAGTGTGCAAAAGGTTGTTTCACGGTTCTAATGAATCATACTTACAAGGAGCATCTTATGTCTTCAGATCCATTACATCTCATTACGGTCCAGGAAACAGCATCCACCGAGATCGTCGCTACCGGTGCAAAATTGGTGGTTCGGATTGCCGGCCAGTCGGTCTTGAAAAACACGGCTATTGTGGCGTACAAAGCCTGAAAACAGCTTCGCCATCCCGTGTTTACAGCGGTTTCTACGCCAACCGCGAAAAAGCCGTGTGCCGAATCGGACCGCCGATCCGCTCGGCCGCGTCGCCTTTTTCCATGGCTTCGGCCAGTTCGGGGAAGACCTGTGCGGCGGCAGCCAGGTAGCGATCGATGTGTTCTTCGGTGTGGGCCAGGCAGATCGATACGGCGAAGTTGGCCAGGATGTCGTGGTCCAGCATGCGGCGTGTGTAGAGAGTTTGCAGGGCCAGGTTGTCGTCGTGGTCGAAGTTGAAGCAGGGCAGCGGCGGGTGGCCGGCGCAGGTTAGCGGCAGACCGTGTTTCTCGGCCAGGCCCATAAGGCCTTCGCGAAGCATGGTCCCGATACGGGCAATGTGCGAGCGGACGTCGACACGTTGCATCTTGCGGATCACGGCCAGGGCCGCGGCCGAGCCGACGCCTTCGGTCCAGTAGGTGCTCGATATGAACGAATCCTGGGCGGCGTCCATCACGTCGCCGCGACCGACCACGGCGGCCGAAGGATGCCCGTTGCCCATGGATTTCGCAAAAACGGCGATGTCCGGATCGACGCCATATTTCAGATGCGCCCCGCCCAGCGCCAACCGCCAGCCGATGCTTACTTCGTCGAACACCAACACCGCGCCGCAACGGTCGGCGATCTCGCGAACGCCTTCCAGAAATCCCGGCTGGGGCTCATGCATCCGCGTGGGCTCCATGATGATGGCCGCCAGGTCGGAACCGTGGTCATTGACGATCTCTTCCAGCTCATCGAGCTTGTTATAAGTAAACGGCAGCGTGGTGCCGGCCAGTTGCGAGGGTACGCCCTTAGGCGCCAGGCCCGGCAGCAGGTGGCTGTCGAGATTGCCTTTGCCCCAATTGGCCGACAGGTACCAATCGTGCCAGCCGTGGTATCCGCAG
>JAFGTN010000578.1 GCA_016934075.1 Pirellulales bacterium | reverse complement strand
TGGAATCTCGAATTGGCCCCATCTTTGTGGTATTGCTTTAGATACACGCCTGTGACCATAGGCACGTTTTTTATAAGTGTCTGGCGGCCAATGGTAGCAAGTATCGTTATGGGCGCTGTGTTATCCTGTTCTTCTTTTTTGATCGTATCGCAAAGCGTTTTTCTTCAAGTATTATTTTCTTTCCTCGTTGGCGTCGGTGTATTTATTTTGGTTTGGATTGCGATGCCCGGGGGGGTAAGAGAGTTGAGGCGAATATATGGCTTCGCATCTTTTTTGATTCCGAAAAGACAAGAAGTCAAAAAGCAAAACAATGGCCTTTGACAATGGCAGGGAAACTTATGGAAGGAGATGATAACGTTTGTTGCTAGGTGTCTCTCGGAAGTTGTCGTGAAACTCACAAAGGAATATGGTTATGAAAGCAATTATAATGGCCGCTGGTGTTGGAAGCAGAATGCGGCCGTTAACTGACACTATCCCCAAATGTCTTATTGACATTGCAGGTAAGGCCGTTATTGAGCACCAGATATCAGCTTTCACAAAGTGCGGCATAAAGGATATTGTAGTTGTTGTAGGATATCTTGCCGAGAAGATAAGGAGCAGACTAGGTGGGGGAGTGACTTATGTACTCAATTGGGATTATCTTTCAACAAATAGCATTGTATCTTTATTTTTGGCAAAGGAGCACCTGGATTCAGATTGCTTGATCATCAATAGTGACGTTATATGTGAGCCATCCGTCATACGCAGTATGCGCAACTGCAATTCTGACATTTGTGTAGCTTTGAACACAGACTGGAAACTGGAAAAGGGATACAAAACATCGGTAAGAAACGGATGCATTACTGACATGAGTATGGACCTGACTCCGGAAACAATATTTGGCGAATATGCCGGCATAATAATGATAAGAAAAGCTGCTTCCGCAAAGGTATTACAGAAACTCGAAGAGTTTATCGATCAGAAGCGTACTGGAGAGTGGTTTGAGAATGTATTTGCGGCTCTTGCAAGAGAAGGTGAAAAGATCGGCTTCACGGATGTTAAGGGCAAGTCGTGGTTCGAGGTGGACAATATAGACGAGCTTGAAGAAGCCAGGAACAATTTCAGACCTTTTTGAAATCTGCTGACAAATTGAATTTGAACACTTGACGACCACTTTTTAATATTAGGGAAATAGATGTCAGATCAAACATTAATGATGGTAGGACCTACCGAAATCGAGCAGGACATACTGCAATTAGCCTCGAAGAAGATGATATATTTCCGGTCTCCGAAGTTTTCGAGGATGATGGAAGAAATAACCGATGGCTTACAATACGTTTTCCAAACGCAGAATCATGTGTTTACCCTGACGAGCTCCGGAACAGGCGCGATGGAAGCCGCTGTTGTTAACACACTGAATGCGGAAGACAATGTGATTTCTGTCAACGGTGGAGTGTTCGGAGAAAGATGGGGGAAAATATGCAGATCATACGGAATTAATGTAAATGAAATCATGTTGAAACCAGGTCAGGCATTGAAGACTGAACAAATCGGCCAATTGTTAAGCAACGATACGAAAGCGGTGTTCCTTACAGTCAATGAAACATCGACAGGGACTTTAACTGATATAGCCTCAATCGGTAATATCTTAAGAGGAACAAATATCCTTTTAATAGTTGATGCCATAAGCAGTATTTGCGTCGAACCATTATTGACCGATGCATGGGGAATTGACATTGCCGTTGCAAGCACGCAGAAAGGGCTTGCCCTTCCTCCAGGCCTTTCTTTTCTTTCGTTTAGTAGCAAAGCGTTTGACAGAATGCAAACAGCACGCCTTCCAAAATTCTATTTTCAACTTAAGGAGTATCAGCGTTTTGTGCCTATGAGCCAATTTCCTTTCACACCGGCGATAAGCCTTCTTTTCCAACTAAACGCAAGACTCGAAAAGATACGTCATGAGGGAATAGAAAACATGATTCAAAGGTATGCAGGGCTTACACAGAAGCTGAGAAATGGCCTTGATAAATTAGGACTTGAGCCGTTTGGTGAAAATCCTGCCAATTCCGTAATACTGTATTTGTTGCCACCCGGAATTCACTCCGACAAGGTTGTAGACCTATTAGAAATGAGGCATGGGATAATACTTTCCCACAACGCTCCAGGTCCACTAAGAGACAGGTTTTTAAGAGTTGGAATTCTAGGGAACCTTGCGGAAGATGACATGACTCGGTTTATAGATGCTTTAAAAGATGTAATGTCCAGAGTCAAATAGCATTTGGTTTAAGAATACAAGAGCATTACCAATGAAAGCACTCATACTTGCAGCGGGAAAAGACGATCGTCTTAAACCTCTTATAGATGAAAAACCCGTGGTCCTTTTTGAGATCGAAAACAAGCCCCTCATATTCCACATGCTTGACAAACTTCTGCCACTAAACCTTGAAGAAGTAATTATACTCATTGGCTATAAACATCAAATGATAGCCGACGCAGTGAAGGACAATTACAAAGGTCTGAAAATAAAATACTTAATAAACGATAAATATGACTCAACAAACGTCATATATTCGTTGTGGCTTGCAAAAGACTACTTGCAAGACGGCTTTATATCCATAGACGGGGATGTACTGTGTGAAGCAGGGTTATACATGGACGTTGCGCATTCTGAATTTGAGAGCGTAATGGTAGTAGATCACGAGAGTGAGCTTGGCGCTGACGAAATGAAGGCCAAGGTAGTAAACGACGAAATAGTTGCAATAGGAAAAGAGTTAGCAGTTAATTCGGAGGCGCAATATGGTGAATCCATAGGCGTCAATAAATTCAGCGGAGCGTTTGTATCGCAATATTTTGGCACAGTTGATTCGTTAATAAACGACGGCAAAACCGATTTGTATTACGAAGATGCAATACAGATGATAATTAACGACCACAAGATTCACAGAATGAATATAAAAGGGTACAACTGGATTGAAATAGACAAACTGGAGGAATTTGAAAAAGCCAACAGGCTTTTTAGTAACATACATGAACTAAGCGATTTTGTTCTTTCATTACCTAACTTTGAGACAAAAGTTATCTCTATGCAGGATCTTGTCTTTGATTCAAGGGTACTCCTGAAATGTAGCGAATGCCCAAAGTATGGTAAGACATGGACATGCCCACCATTTCCGGATGATTTTGATGTCCATGCACTTTTGAGCCCGTATAACAGGGGACTAATGGTTTTTCTCAAATCTACATTTAATACAGAAGATGAATATAATTCGGTGCGGCAATCTTCAACTAATACGCTCCACAGGGTATTGCTCGATCTTGAGAAAAAGGCAGGTATGCTTGGATATTACTATGCCACATCATTTATAGGCGGGTCGTGCAAATTGTGTCCGAATGGTTGTGATGAGGAGAAATGCAGATTCCCGCATCTTTCTCGCCGTCCTCTTGAGGCGGTTGGTATCGACGTTGTTGAAACAGCGAAAAAATGCGGCGTCGAGATAAAATTTCCGGTCCAGAAGTACGGCTATTTTTATAGAGCGGGTTTGCTCTTGTTAGGATAAATGTGAATAAAAAAACAAAATAATAACGAAGTTATCAGAATTCCATCTTTAAAAAAAACCAATATTTTGCATTTCTACACGTACGTGTACCCAGGAAGAAGAGATGAGCACACGCAAGAGTGATAATAAGAAGAGAATAGGCCGTATATTGAGGTTGGAATTCTGGAAGAGACAGTTTCTTAACTCATCGTTGGCGAAAGTGTTCTGTTGGATTACACGGTCACTCACTTTCCGATTTAGATCTTCGGATCGATGGAATATCCTCTTGCATTGCGGTTCCGCTCAGGAGGCTCAACATCTTAAGCTATTTTCGGAAATATTCAGCGATGATCATCGTGCACGATTTAAAATCATGATTAAGGCATCCCGCAAGAAGGCTCCTAATGTGTATGCAATAATAAAAAAGCTTTTACCTTTTCCAGAGGTGTCTAGCCTGCGCGCCTATCTCTGTGAATGGGATATGATCGTTGGAGCGGGCCATGCGGAATACAAATTACTGTTGGATCCACGAAATTGTCCAACTATCTACATAGGTCACGGCCCTCAGAATAAATGTCTCCCGGGAGCTAGGACAACTATTACATACGATCAGTCGGCCTTCAAGAAGCGGTCTATCTTCAACCTTTACAAAAAAGATCAGCCCATCTATTCCCGAATGTTTGAGGAAGATGAAAAAGTGCGTGATTTGATCGTAGAGACCATCCCATCATTAAATAATGTCATTACTGTCGTGGGAGACATGTTCTACGATAACGTACTTTCAGAAGCTAATCACCGAGAAGAATTTCGTCGCCAATTGGGGATCGGGCCAAATGAGACTAGTGTGTTTGTATTAAGCACTTGGAGACCTGAATGCCTGATTGAATCAGTGGGGGATGCATTTCTAGAGGAGTCACGCAAGCTCTTAGAAGAATTTCAATTCACAATTAGTGTTCATCCCAATGAATATGTGGCGAAATATCCAGGCCAGCGCGTATGGGGCGAATACCTCCGCACTCAAAGGGAGCACGGTTACATAATTCGTGAGCCGGATGAAGACTTTATTCCGCATATGGTTGCCTGTGACATTGTATTGACAGACCACACATGTTTGGCCGATTATGCAATATTACTTCAAAAACCAATCATTTGTGTTCCGGTGAACCCTGAGTATATATGGAAAGGTTCTATTACTTGGCAGCTTTATCAATTCGCACCGGTGCTGGACGACATGCGAAACCTGCGAAAAGCGCTGCTTGATGCGAAGACCAATTATCCAATGGATAAACTCAAGAAATTAGCAAACGAAATGAACCCTTTTGCGGGTAGAAGCACGGAACGGATTAAAAAAGAGATCTATCAGGTGCTTGGTTTGGTGAGCTGAGGGCAAGTATATGGCGATTCATATTTACGATTGGTGTATTAAATGAAGATGTTGCGAAAACGTTAGGCATATCAACTGGGCCAACCATTGAGACATTACGCTCCACATAGTGCTGGAGCATATCGAGACAATGCAGACGATCACACAGAATTTGACAATACCGCCGGTAACACGCAACAAACTATTGTTGCTCTTTGTCGGTCTGGCGATACTCCTTCGGAGCAGAGGCTTTTATTTGAAAGCGTTGACCTTGAGTGAACACTTCGAGGTGTTCATGATCGCCATGGTGTTTCTGGTTGCTGCTGCATTTGTTATTCGCACGCCTTCGATTCTTATGAAGGGTGTCTTAAAGAAGTTTTATTCTTTGGCCGTCTTGGGAATAATTGCAATTGCTTTTTTTTCAATTTTCATCAATAGCGTTGTGATCCGTGGTCATAGCATGTTGGAACTGCCCCGCCAGGGATTTAACTATGCCGCTTTGCTTATATGTCTCGTCTTGATTTCATGCCGAACTGATTCTGCCTTTGTGCCCAATCTGAATGCAGTTGTCGTTGGCATTAACAGTGTGATCGTGTTGTTATATGTTATCGTATCGTTTATTCCCGGTCTTGCTTCTAGTATGTTCATACTAGTGTCGTCTCGTTTCGAAGCTGAACGGCTCACGTCTCCGCTGGGAGCAATGGTAGTATATTCGTTTCTTTACTGCCTGGTTATGTGTACAAGCGGCGCACGGAGCACTAAGATCCGGGCAATATTTTTCGCACTCTTCGTTTTCTACCTGTGGTATTTCCTCTTTGTTGACATGACGAGGCGATACATCATAGGACTAATGATAGTTGCAATCTTTTACTGGCTTTTTCACTTGAAAATCGGCCGCAAGGCCATGACTCTTATCATGGCATTTTTTCTCTTGACGGCGTCTTTGGTTTTCACGAACGTCGGGGACGCGGTCTTCGAGTCCGTTGTCAACATCTTCAGTTCGAGCATCGAGGATTACCAAAGCAATAAAGGCACCGTCGGCGGGCGAATTGAGGGTATCAAATACTACATGAACGAGTTTGCAGACGGTGGTTTTATCGGCATCGGCCCAGGCAAGTTCAGTTTAGGTGCTGACCGTTCAGAGGACATTCCTTACAACCCAAGTGACCATGGGCTCATTGCCGTTTTGTATCAGTATGGCTTCCAGGGAATCATTTTGACTGTCATCATTCTCTATTTTATGTTTCGTGACTTGCGGGCCGTGTGTCGCCACGGCCCCAGGCAATATCAGCCGATTGCCATGGCTATACGCCTCTACCTATGTTTTACCATTGTAGCCCTACTGCAGATTTACTGGAAGCCTTCGTTTGCCCTGTGGGTAGGAATAATGCTGTTCATGACTTGGCGAATGCGTGAGGAGATGCGACGCAACCACTCGTTCGTCCAAAAACAAAACCGATTTCCCGGCCGTGCAATTGCGAGAGGAACATGATATTTAGCAACATGTCTTTCATTATCATTGCACGTAACGAGTCGCCTGTCATCGGCAAGTGCCTCGATTCCGTAGCGGCGATGACGCTGGATAACTGCGAGGTAATCTGTGTGGATTCCGGTTCCACAGACGACACCCTGGAAGTCATGAAAAGCTATGTCGACAGGATTGCAAATCTGCGGGTCGTTCAGTGCTCTGGTTTTGTAAACGCGGCAGTTGCAAGAAATGCGGGAATGAGATTCGCCACAAAAAAATACATCTTTTTCGTTGACGGCGATGTCGAACTTTACCCGGATTTCATATCCGAAGCTTTGGACAGAATACAATCGGGCAGGGCCGACGCGGTGACGGGAAAACTGCGGGAGATACAATACAGCTCAGATTATAAGGATGAGATTAGGCGGGTGGTCAGGCGAAAGGAGATGACTGAAGAAAAGAAATGCCTGATAACGGGTGGAATATTCATTGCCACTAGGAAGATTGTGGATAAGGCCGGCACATGGGATCATAGTTTTGTGCGGTTACAAGATTTTGATTACACATTGAGAATATCAAGGCATGGAACGTTGATACAGTTACCACAATTCGTCGGTGTACATCATACACAGGAATTCCACGATCGCTCATGGGAGCATTTCCGAAAGGGATATCCTCTTCTCCGTGGTCGTTTGATACGTAAAAACATTGACATTCCCAGTGCTATGTTCATGCTGATAAGGTCGGACCGAGGACTCGCGACCTTTTTGCTTCTGTGTATTGTATTGTTGTGTGGACTGGTTATGGCCCTGCTGACTTCCTTTACTTATGCTAATGTCGGCCAGTTGTTGCTGGCATGTCTTATATGTGATTTCCTTTACTCGGTGGTCGTAAAACGCCAGAAGTTAAACCAGTGGTTGTTGCACAATTATCTTTCTCCGCCACTTATTTTGTTTGGTATTTTTATGGAGATTAAACAACAAATAGGACCAACCGAGATAAAAACTATAGTTCAGTGAAGATTCTTTTTTTATAGCGTGGCATAGTATTGTTAATTTCTAGAAAAAATTGGTGTTTGTAATGAATCAGCAAAACATGAATCTGGTGCAGAGTGTAACAAAGATTGCGCAAAATAAATGGGGCCGTTTTGTTTTAGTGAGAAATATGATTGTCGGATGGATTACTCATTCGTTGCAATCTCGCGACAAGACTGAAATACTGTTTCATTTTGTGCTTGAGGGCATTGTATTTGTAATGTCTCTGGCGTTGATTGTGTGTGTGTTTTACGATTATCAGATCACATTGTGGGGTATATTTATCTCATTTCTCGTCGCACATACGATTATGTTCATTGTGGACGGTTTTCTGCACACATATCTGCACGATAGTCTTGGCTTTATGAAAAATGCGGGTGTGGAGAAAACGGTGGAATACTTAAAAATCGTACGAGATGCTTATCTGGCGTCGAATGCCACGGATTGCGTACTGATATATGGAAGTTTCTGCCGGAGGATGTTCCGTCTGCGAAGCGACATCGACATTCGAGTGATAAGGCGCAAGGGATTCTGGCCGGCTTTGAGTGCGTTGTGTATTTCCATGCGTTTGAAATGGCTTTCGGTCTTTATGAACCTGCCGACCGACCTGCTTGTCGTGGATAGCATGGAATTTATTCGACGGCAAATGAGAGAGGATGAAAAGCCGGTTGTCATCTTTATGCGGGGAGACGTTACCGTGCCCGAGGCAGGTATGAGTCTCGATGAGGTAATTGCGGATCCAACTATTGTGCTGAAGAGCAGAACTGAACAGGAAGCACAATCTCGCGCCGCGAAAGACGGCGATCGCAAGTAATCCTACTACCAGTTCTTTTGATGATATGAACGATTCGGCTGACGTTAGATTTTGAACAAGTTATTAACAGGACCAACTATGACAATAACAAAGGCATAAATATGGGTGGTCTCGACAACCAGAGCATCGAACAACTGCAACCGATCAAGGTATTCAGCCTCGTGAATGGATTTCACGGTGGCGTGGCAAAATATACCGCAATGCTGTCGTTGCTAAACGAGCGCGACAATATCGAGTTGCAAACGGTTGTTCTTAATTGCCCGGAATGGATCTGTAACAGAGCTGATCTGGATTCGTATGATCTCGACGAAATGATGATTCGCGGAAGATTTGATTTTTCATGGATTGATCCTTGCGTTGAACGAATCAACCGTTTTTCACCTGATCTGTTACTTGTCCATGGAGGTTGTGTAGCAAGTGGATTTGCATGGTTGCTGCAGCGAAAAGTAAAGCGGCACTTACCTTACGTATCGTCATACCATGGTTTCTATACGGCCCCAAGTCCGAGTAAGAAATTAATTCAGCCTATCCGGAATTGGCTAACTCCCAAGATGTATCAGCGTCGGACGCTTTCTGTTGTAGCGGTAGCCGAATTTTGTAAGCAATATCTGATAGATCGAGGAGTTGACGCGGATAAAATCACAGTTGTGCATAACGGCATTGATGCTATTGCGCCTTCTTGCGAGTCTATCCAACGATCATCTTTGGGACTAAAAGATGACGACATTATTATCGGTGTTATTTCTCGGTTAGATCCAGTGAAGGGGTTGTCATATCTCATCGATGCGTTTCCATCTGTTCTTAAAAGACACCCCAAAGTACATCTGGTGATGGTTGGTGACGGCGACTGTACGGAGCAATTGAAGCAGCAATGCCAGCAGCTTGGAATTGCTTCCAATGTCCATTTTGTTGGGTATCAGCACAACATTCAGGCATGGTATGAGTTTTTCGATATATTCGCGCTTCCTTCGCTGGCAGAATTTCATTCAATCGCTTTGCTCGAGGCCATGCGTGCGGGAAAGGCGATTGTATCGACAGATGTCGGCGGGAACACGGAATCTGTTCGTGACGAGAAAGAAGCACTGATTGTACCGTCAAAGAATGCAGAGGCGCTCGGCAATGCACTGGGCCGTATGATTGAAGATCCTGCCATGGCTCGCAGATTATCGGAAGCGGCAAAGCAGCGGTTTGATCAATATTTTACAATTGATCATATGCTTGACCAAACCGAAGCGTGGCTACGCAAATGTGTTCAACTCGCCAAGTCTCAGCAAACGCAATGCTCGGAGTAGCCCAGTTGAAAACGCAAATTGCCATTGTAACATACGACTTATTGCCCAAACGGAAACGTTTGTTGCCTTGGAGGACGGTGTGTGAAGTGGTGGCCGGAATGCGACGACGTGGATATGATGCCCGGCTAATTTCAATAAACCGCAATATAGATCATCCCTGCGTAAGCCAAGAGTATGATGTGCCCGTGTGGTTTTATCAAAACATCCGAGTTTGCCGACCTGGAGCGGATGATTTCTATCCCGATCTGGTTTATTGGCCGGTTGCCTGGCGAGATGCCCTAAAACCCTATTCCCACTGGCACGGTTGGGATTGTCCCACGGTAGTTTATCAAGACGGAGGTTGCCATCGTCTTCCACAAGTTCTGGCCGCAATGCGGTATATGCCGTTAACCCGACTGAAGAATCTTATGGTCGAGGCGTTCCTGCCCAAAAGGTTACTTGTCCGGAAACTGAAAAAAAGAAGAGTAAGCGGAGTGTTGTGCATGACCGAGTTTACACGGCAAGACTTTGTGAATGCCGGTTGGCCAAGTCGGCGCAGCATTGCCGTCCTCCCAGGTATGCCCGCCAAAGAAGAACCTGACGGTCAGACACAGTGTCACGATGAACTTGATTTTGCGAATGGAGATCAGGATTACGTTTTATTTCTTGGCAATCCCCTTCCGGTTCGCGGAATAAATGTATTGCTGTCCGCCGCTCCGAAAGTATTTGAACGATGCAAGAACCTGAAAATTGTATGTTTGTTGCGGCCCGATCCTGGAAGAGAGATGGAAATTGCCCGGCAAAACGTTCTACGTAGTATCGATGATTTGAATATGCGCGAACGTTTTATTTGCGTCACCAAAAATCTGTCTTCCCGGGAAATCCAAGCGAGCATCAAGCGGGCTCGGGCAGTAGTTATGCCTTTTCTCTATATTCCCACGGAGATACCTTTGGGTATTTTGGAGGCGATGCAATTGGGCACCCCGGTCATCACAACCCAATCAGGCGGCACATCCGAATATATAAGCAAAGGCGGCTGGATCATTCCTCCCGGAAAGGTGGCGCCCCTATCCGAAGCCATTATTTCCGCCGCGCTCGACGATGAAACACGCAGAGAAAAAGTGGAAGCTTGTCTGGCAATAATGGGCAGCCACCCTACCTGGGAATCGGTTGCCAACTCCTGGATCGATTTTGGCGAATCGGTATGCAAAAGTGTCTAAAATCAAATCTCACATTTTCATAATCAGCGGAATTGATGGTAGTGGTAAAAGCACGATCATCAATGAGTTGAAAAAAAATCTCCAGCAGCGGGGAGGTCGTATATACACTCCCTGGCTAAGGTATAATCATTACTCGACCAGAGTGGTGTTTGCTTTGGCAAAGCTTCTGGGATTCTATGGATACGATATACAAGATGGCCGCCGCGTTGCCTCCTACCATGAGTTTTCGCGCTCGCGGTTGATATCGGTCCTGTTTATTGCGGCTACTTATATCGATACGTTATTGGCATCCCTGCTGAAGGTTCATTTTCCGGCTTATATATTAAGACGGATTGTGATTTGTGATCGCTGGGTTCCAGATATTCTCGTTGATATTGCTGTTGATACGGGAAAGAAGCAACTTGGAAAAGACTTTGTATGGAAAATGTTTTGGGGAATGGTTCCCACAAGTGCAAAAGCCTTTGTAATTATGCGAGAGCGCGGCGAAGTGTTGGCCTGCCGTGAAGAAAACAGGATCAGCCGGGATTTTGAAATCAGATTCAAGCTATATGAGGATTTGTGTACGTTTGGCCCCGTGCACACTATCGATAATTGCGGGGCCATGGATCAGGCTGTGCGGCAAGTTCTGGAAGTAGCCCTGTAAAAAGAAGTTAAATTCCGTAGGATTGCAAGGTAAGATTAATGGCCAAACTACCAATCACGGTGATTATTCTCACGCTCAACGAGGAATTCAACCTCCCCGGGGCTATTGAAAGCGTAAAAGGATGGGCGGAAGAAGTATTTGTTGTTGATAGTTGCAGTACGGACCGTACAGTTGATATCGCTCTTGAGCACGGGGTTGGGATCGTGCAGCGTCCTTTCACGAATTATAGCGATCAATGGAACTGGGCAATTGATAACCTGCCGATCAAAACAGAGTGGATGATGAAATTAGATGCTGACGAGAGAGTCAACAACGAGTTGAAAGAAGAAATATGCGAGGTTCTGTCAACCGATCCGGAGGAAGCCGCGTTTGTTATCCCGGTCCGTAATTGGTTTATGGGCAAGCCCATACACACGAAGGTTTATGTTGTACGACTATGGCGAAAAAACAAATCCCGCTTTTCTGATGTTATTGTCAACGAACATCTCATCGTGGATGGAATCACCGGACGTCTTCAATGCCATATCGAACACCACGACAGCCCGGATTTACATCATTGGTGTGAAAAGCAGAATCGCTATACAACGATGGAAGCGATAATGCGTGTTCGAGGAGATGCCATGGCTACCACCCCGAAGTTTTTCGGATCGCCTTTAGAGCGTCGCATGTATCTGAAGAAGATCTTTTTTAGTGTGCCGTTCCGTTATCAACTGCAATGGATATACGAGATATTTGTGCGCGGCGCATGGCGCGACGGTTTTAGGGGGCTGACTTGTGCAAGAGGGGAAATAGTAAAACTGCGAATGATAGAACTAAAAGTCAAGGAAATAAAAACCACCGGGCGTATACCGGAAGAGCCAAAGGCGCCCCACGGAGATTATGACCCAAGAATACTGGCGTCCGACTTACAGAAGTTAGTATTCTCTGATAACCGTTTATCCGACTGAGGTTTCTCGACAGGCGTTGATGAACAATGGAAAAACTACCCCTTACGGTCATAATGCTCACGCTCAACGAAGAGTTCAACCTTCCCGGCGCTATTGAAAGCGTGAAGGATTGGGCGGAAGAGATTTTTATCGTTGACAGCTGCAGTACTGATCGGACGGTGGATATCGCCCTGGAAAATGGTGTGGGTATCGTGCAGCGCCACTTCACGAATTTCGGCGACCAGTGGAACTTCGCCTTGCAAAAACTACCGATCAAAACGCCATGGGTACTGAAGTTGGACGCCGACGAGAGAATCAGCAACGAGTTGAAAGACGAAATACGCTCGGTTTTCGCGACCGACACCAAGGAAGATGCTTTTGTCGTCCCGGTGCGACTTTGGTTCATGGGCAAGCCCATGCATCCCAAAATCTGCGTGGTGCGGCTATGGCGAAAGAACAAAGCTCGTATTTCAGATGTTACCGTCAACGAGCACCTCATTGTGGATGGAACGACAGGGCGGCTACGCAGCTTCATTGAACATCATGGCAGCCCGGATTTACATCACTGGTGGGACAAGCAGAATCGATATACGACTATGCTGGCGATACAAAAGATGAAAGGGCAGAAGATGTCTGCGGAGCCAAAATTATTCGGTACGCCGCTCGAACGTCATATGTTTTTAATAAAGTTGTTTTTCCGCCTTCCTTTTCGTTATCAAATACAATGGTTCTATGAAGTATTTGTACGTGGCGCATGGCGAGATGGAAAGAGTGGTTTGACATGGGTGCGTTTGCAAATAACCGCCCGGCGCATGCGTGAACTAAAAGCAATTGAAATGAAAACCACCGGGAGAATACCAGAACTGCCAAAGGCTCCGTGCGGAGATTATGACCCGCGGGTTTTGGCATCGGCACTGCAAAAATCCGTGTGTGTTGAAGATAATGGGAGCCCATAAGATGGTTTGTGAACCAGATTGCTCCCCGACAAAAGCAAAAGAGTTATCGCTCCTTTTTTGTGGCGACGCTTTTTTGCGAACACGTAATGGCGACGACCCGTTCGCGATCATCAACAAGGGGATTGATGGGTACATGACCTGCATTAATTGCGAGACATCTTTGGAAGGGGGGAGATATACAGACAAAAATGTTACTTTGAGTGTTGACGAAAATACTTTGGATTGTATTCCCCAAAACGTGTCGCTTGTCAGTATTGTGAATAACCATATGTCTGACCGGAGCGATCCGGCAGACTTGGCGCTTGCATTGCGGCAGCGAGGGAAGATCGTGATTGGCCCGGATAATCCAGCACGAATGTCCACCGAGATCAAGAGCCTTTCATTTGAATTTTTCAGCGCATACTTTTCCTTACCCATCATCCGATTGTCATTCAATGGGCCGCTTGCCAGGAGGCTGGAAAAAATGGTCCGTGACTCGAATGCTCAGCGCCGCGTGGTCAACCTGCATTGGGGTTATGAACACACGGATGCCCCGGCACCGTTTCAGCGTGACTTAGCCCGGCGGCTCGTCGATGCCGGCGCCAACCTGATCATCGGCCACCATCCTCATGTTCCGCAAGGATGGGAAGTTTACCGCGATGCGACGATTTTTTACTCATTGGGGAATTTCAACTTTTGGCAGTTCGACAAGAAACCATCGGAAAATAACAAATGGGGATACATGGTCCGCTACGACCCGCAAAACGGACGTGCGGAACCCGTGCCTTATCGTATCAACGACAATTATCAGCCCTTTGCGGCTACGGGGCATGACAAAGATGAACTTCTAAACCGACTTGAAAATTTATGTCACATCGTTCAGTCCATCGAAACGACGACATGGTTTTCCGACCACTATGCAAAATGGTATTCCCACGAGTATAAGGTCTGGAAAAAGCAATGCGTGAAAACAAAAAGTCCCACGCTGATGCTTAAGTTTCTGATATGGCTGTTTTTACCTATGCAAATCCGGTACTATATTAATCATGCTTGAAGATATCCTCAGAAAACCCAGGGCACTCTATTTTGCCCTTCCGGCTTGGCAGAAAGCTATCGTGGGAAGTCTGTACCACATGATCCCGCAGAGATTGCGACTTGGCGGTAGCTATGTGAGGTTCAAGAAACTCCTGAAAACTTCGCAGTATTGGTCAAAGCAACAGTGTGAGGATTATCAATATGTGGAAATGCTGAACACACTGACGCAAGCTTACGAGCATGTTCCGTATTACAAAAAAACCTTCTCCGAGTACGGGCTTTCTCCGGCCGACTTTACCTGCCTTGGCGACATAAAAAAATTCCCCATGCTATCCAAGAAGGACATTCAAGAGAATTACAACGATTTGATAGCCGACAATGTGCCGGCTTGGCGGCATCTGATAACCACGACCGGAGGCAGCACGATTGAACCGCTCAGTTTTCTGCAGGAAAAAGGAGTCACTCGCAGCAAGGAGCGCGCTTTTATCTGGGATGGTTGTGCACGGGTCGGCTATTATCCACGCGCACGTACCGTTCAGTTAGAAGGGCGTAGCGTGGGAAAGCCCGAGCAGAATATATTCTGGGAATACGAACCCATCCAGGGATACCTGGAAATGAACAGCAACTACTTGACCGAATCGTACATTCCTCTATATCTGGACAAGATTAGAGACTTCAAGCCGGAATTTCTCATAGGATATGTGTCTTCGATCAACCAACTCGCGCAATTCTTGAAGAACAATCCACGAAGAGATTTTCCCAAGCTCAAGGCGGTCTGCCTTTCTTCCGAAAATGTTTTCCCATGGCAACGGGAATTGATGGCAAAAGTCTTCGGGTGCAGAATATTCAGCTTCTACGGACATTCGGAAATGGTTCTTTTGGGAATGGAATGCGAAGAGAGTCACAACCTGCATTTCTACCCTCAGTATGGGTACTTGGAAGTGATGAATACCAATGGCGACATCCTCGACAGGCCGGGAGCCATGGGAGAATTGGTGGGAACCAGTTTTCACAACCGAGTTATGCCGTTGATACGATACCGTACGCAGGATTACGGCACCATTGGCGAGCCCGATTGCAAATGCGGACGGCACCATCCCATAATAAGCGACGTGGAAGGCCGGTTGCAGGAATTTATTGTAACGGCCGACCATCGTTTGATTTCGATATGCGTGATGGGTGCCGCGCATTTCAACATCTCCAAATACGTCTACGAAACACAGTACTATCAGGACCGGCCAGGCCACGTAGTATTTAGAGTCGTGCCGCGGGCTGATTATGGCGAGGAACAAAAGGCGATTATCCTAAAAACCTTGAAAACAAAACTTGGAAACGATGTTGCTGTGGAAATCGAGGAAGTCGAACGATTGAAAAAAAGCAGAAGCGGCAAGCACATCATGATAGAACAGAATCTTTCCGTTCCGACCTATTGGGAGACGTACGCAATTACGTATGACCAAAGCGTGATAACTTCACAGCCGACCACTTTGATACAAGATTCTATGGTACCAGCGCAAAATGCTGTTGAATGGCACACGCAGATTGCAGGAAATTTCGATCTTAGATATTCGAAAAGCAAAAACTTTATCGAGCGGTATGCTGTTTGGACAAGGATGATCGACAAATATTGCTCCCCCGACATGAGTGTTTTGGATGTCGGCTGTGGTAGTGGTATTTTTAGCTTCTACTTGGCGGAAAGAACCACAAGCGTTACTGGAATTGATGCCAGCACAGAAATGTTAAATATCTGTCAAGAAAAAAAGAAACAGGCAGGACTGAATAATGTCGATTTCTTGGAATGCGACATCAAATATCTGAGAGAACTCCTGGATGAAAAGGTAGACCTGATTATTTGTTCCAGCGTGTTGGAGTACTTGGACGATCTAGATGCGTCACTGAAATCACTTTTTTCCCTAATGAAAAACAACGGTGTGTTAATGATTTCCATGCCGAACAAACAAAGTCTTTACAGGATGGCTGAGCCAATTGCTTATAAAATCATTGGGCGTCCTGGATATTATAAGCATGTTAAGCACGTCTGCACATTGGAGGAGATAGAATCTAAGCTCAAAGCATGTGGCTTGGACATATTAGAAAAACAATTCTACGAGCAAACGCCATTCTTATCAAAGATGCTCCGCAAGATAGGACTTTCTGCGTATGCAGATCAAATGTTTATTGTCGTGGCGAAAATGGATTGCAAAAAATCAATGTTAGGCTGAACCAATACAAAGGTTCCTTGTTGACACTGTGAGCATAATCACAGTACGGAGGAATTGCATGTTTCAAATTTGCACAAACTGCGTCATGGATACCACGGATTCCATGATAGTGTTTGATAAAAACGGCGTTTGCGATCACTGCAATAGCTTCTACAAAGACATCTTGCCGAATTGGCATACTGATGAAAGAGGGCGACAGAAGCTTGAGAAAATTGTGCAGAAAATCAAAAAAGAAGGTGAGGGCAAAGACTTCGACTGCATCATGGGAGTGAGTGGAGGCATTGACAGCTCCTATTTGATGTATGTGGCAAAAGAAGAATTTGGTTTGCGGCCGTTGGTTTTTCATGTTGATGCCGGCTGGAATTCTCAAATCGCAGTGAATAACATCGAGAAACTGATCGATGGCCTTGGTTTGGATTTGTATACCGACGTAATTGACTGGGAAGAAATGAAGGACCTCCAACTGGCTTATTTCAAGTCAGGCGTCCCGCACATTGATGTACCTCAGGATCATGCATTTTTTGCCACGATGTACAATTTTGCGAACAAATACAAGATTAAATACATTCTCACGGGTGCGAACTATTCCACAGAATGCGTAAGAAATCCAAAAGAATGGATGTATTTTCAATCAGATTCTATTCAGCTTAAAGATATACACAAAAAGTTTGGTCAGCGACCATTGATAAATTTTCCCATAACCAGCATTCTTTGGCATAAGGTGTACCTGAGGTATGTGAAGGGAATCACCGTTGTAAAACCGTTGGACTATGTTCCTTATCACAAAGAAGAAGCCATGCAATTGCTGGTTGACCGCTTTGGATGGCAAAGATATCCTCAAAAACATTTTGAATCCCGCTTCACAAGATTTTACGAATCATATTGGCTTCCCAAGAAATTTAATTACGACACGAGAAAAGTACAATTCTCAAGTCTTATTCTGACAAATCAGATGACTCGCGAAGAGGCTTTAGAAAAACTCTCACGTCCGGCTTATGATGAGGAAACGATACATCACGAATTCGAATATGTGGCTACCAAGCTTGGGATCTCTGTCGAAGAATTGCAGGGATATATGGATGCTCCAAACAAAACATATAAGGACTACAAGTCGCAAGAGAGTATTTATTGGCTGGGTTCTAAGGCGATGAGATTCTTAGGCCTTGAAAGAGGAGGTAAGAGATGATTTGTATCGTCAATTATGGATTGGGGAATATTCATGCCTTTGCCAATATCTATAAGCGACTCAATATGCCGGTTAACATTGCTTCTACACCTCAAGAACTGCGTCGAGCCGAAAAGATTATTTTGCCTGGAGTGGGAGCTTCAGATTGGGCGATGACTCGTTTAAATGGATCTGGACTCCGGGAAACACTTGAAGAAATGGTTATCGGCGAAGGCAAGCCTGTGCTGGGAATATGCGTAGGCATGCAAATTATGGCTGACAGAAGTGATGAGGGCGTCCTAGACACCCTGGGGTGGATTCCCGCCGAGGTCAAGAAGTTTGACCACGAAAGATTTACGCAGCGAACCCATTTGCCGCACATGGGTTGGAATAACGTGCAACCAATGGGCACCAATAGTCTTTTCAAAAATCTCGAATCGGGAGCCAGGTTTTATTTTCTGCACTCTTATTATTTTGTCCCACAAAGTCAGGAGCATGTTCTGGCAACAACCGACTACAATGGCTCTTACGCTTCGAGTGTGCACCGCGATAATGTTTTCGGCGTGCAGTTTCATCCTGAAAAAAGTCACCAATGGGGCATGCAGCTTTTAAGAAATTTCGCGGAAATGGAGATGTAAACATGTTGCGACCGCGAATTATCCCTTGCCTGTTGGTTCATAACAACGGATTGGTAAAAACCCAGAATTTCACCAATCCAAAATACGTGGGCGATCCCATAAACGCCGTTAAAATATTCAACGAAAAAGAAGTCGATGAGTTGACCGTGCTCGATATCGATGCAACCTCCGAAAATCGCGAGCCGGATTTCAACCTCATTCGCAACCTGGCAGCCGAATGCCGAATGCCGCTTTGCTATGGAGGTGGTGTGAAGAGCGTCGAGCAAGTTGACAAAATAATCAGCCTCGGTGTCGAAAAAGTTGCCATGAGTTCGGCGGTTGTGAGTGATCCCGACATTGTGGCCAGGGCGGCAGAAGTAGTGGGCGGCCAGAGCGTGGTCGTGGTCATGGATGTAAAAAAAAGCCGCTTCAGAGGAAAGCATGAAATATGGACACATAACGCCAAAAAGAAAACTGGTTTGTCACCGGTAAAATTCGCGAAGCAAGTGGAGGAACTTGGTGCGGGAGAAATCGTCGTTAATTCTATAGACCGGGATGGCGTTATGGAAGGATACGACCATGAGCTTGTTAGTAAGATCCGAGAAGCCGTCAGCTTGCCATTGACGGTTCTAGGCGGCGCCGGTTCGCTTCAGGACATTGGTGAACTAATCAATAATTTTGGAATTATCGGTGCTGCCGCGGGGAGTATGTTTGTTTTTAAGGGTGTTTATCGGGCCGTATTGATAAACTATCCTAGCCGGGATGAAAAGGATGCTCTTGTGCAAGAATACTTGAAGATTTGATTATTGACTTTGGTAGAGTTATGGGACGAAAAGTCTCAGAAAAAGGCGGAAAGGTTTTTCAGATAAATGAAACAAATGCTCCAAAACCTCAAAACCGGCATAATCAGTGTCGAAGATGTGCCGCCACCCATGTTGCGAGATGAAGGGATCGTGGTTCGCACCCACAAATCTCTAATCTCCGCCGGTACCGAACGCATGATGCTTTCTTTGGGCAAAAAAAGCCTTTTGGGAAAGGCTAAGGAGCGACCCGACCTGGTCAAAAAAGTTTTGGAGAAGATGAAACGGGAAGGCTTTTGGGCCACCTTTCAAACCGTCCGCGATAAGCTCGACAGTGAAATGCCGATGGGCTATAGCAATTGCGGAGAAGTAATTGCCGTCGGCGCTCGGGCGAGACGTTTTGAAGTGGGGGGGCTGGTGGCTTGTGCCGGAGCCGGATATGCCAATCATGCCGAAATCAATTATATACCACGGCTGTTGGCCGTGCCCGTCCCGGCGGGTGTGAGTACAGAAGCCGCAGCATACTCTACTGTTGGCACCATTGCTTTACAGGGTGTGCGGTTGGCTGATTTGCGAGTGGGCGAAGCCGTCGTCGTTTCGGGTTTGGGTTTGATCGGACAACTAACCGTACAGATACTTAAAGCCTCGGGTTGCCGTGTGGCCGCACTGGACGTTTCCGAGGATCGCGTTAAATTGGCAGACGAAAACGGCGCTGAACTGGCGCTGAAACTGGAGGGCGAGCGCACCGAGAAACAAGTTCTGGACTTCACCCGCGGGCGTGGCGCCGATGCGATCCTGATTACGGCCGCAACCTCCAGCAACGAACCGGTCGAACAGGCGGCACGCCTGGCTCGAGACCGCGCTAAAGTAATCATGGTGGGCGTGACGGGCATGGATATCCCGCGAACCCCGTACTTCAAAAAGGAACTCACATTCATCGTCTCGCGCTCTTACGGTCCGGGACGTTACGACAACGACTATGAAGAACACGGCCACGATTATCCCGTCGGCCACGTTCGTTGGACTGAAAATCGTAACATCGAGGCGTTTCTCGACATGGTGGCTTCCGGAGCGGTACGGCCGGAGGTTTGCACTACGCACCGTTTTGCCATTGACGATGCAGTGGAGGCGTTCGAATTGATCCTCGGCAACCAGGAGCCGTATCTGGGTGTCGTCCTGGAATATCCACAAGACGTTGCGGGCGGAAAAGACGCAGAGTCGACGAGAATCGAGTTCCCGGAAGCATCGACCAAGAAACCCAAAGATAACGTGGGGCTGTCCTTCATCGGTGCCGGTGGTTTCGCACGCGGAGTGCACATGCCCAATGCCGCGAAGTTAAACAAAGTCTCGATACGGGGAATCGTCGACGCATCCGGAATGGCAAGCAAATCGGCCGGCGCTAAGTTCGGTGCCGCCTTCTGTGCTTCCATCGAGTCGGAGGTCTTGGATGATCCGGAAACTGATGCCGTGGTCATCGTCACTCCACATTCACAGCATGCCGACGGCGTTTGCCGCGCTTTGGAAGCCGGAAAGGCTGTTCTGGTGGAAAAGCCGTTGTCGATTAACATCGACGGCCTACGCAAGATCCACAAAACCCTGCAGTCGCATCCACACAACTTGTTGATTGGTTTCAATAGACGTTTTGCGCCCTTGGCCGTCGAGTTGAAAAAACATTTTACCGGACGTGGGGCGTTGAATGTTCAGTATCGATGCAACGCGGGCTCCTTGCCGGCGGGCCACTGGATCAGCGACCCCAGTGAAGGTGGTCGGATCATCGGCGAAGCATGCCACTTCCTCGACTTTTTCACATTTCTCACCGGCGCCCCTCCCGTAACGGTTTTTGCGGCGGCTCCCTCGCTCGAGACGATCGACGACGCAGCGATTACGGTAAGCTACGAAGATGGTTCTGTTTGCCAGTTGGTCTACTCGTCCACCGGCCCGTCTTCATACAGCAAGGAACGCGTCGAGGTCTTCGCGGGCGGTATGGCCGGCGTACTGACGGATTTCCGTACCCTGGAAATACATTCCGACACACAAAGGATCAAGCCTCGCAAGTTGATGCAAGCAGACAAGGGGCATAGTCAGGAACTGGCTGCGTTCGTCGACGCTATCCAACGTGGGGTGTCATCGCCGATCAGCACGGAATCTCTGTTCGACACGACCTTGGTAAGTTTTGCCGTATTGGAAAGCATCCAGCGAGGAGTACCCATTTCCATCGCCCAGATGCGTGAATCGGTTATCAGCGAACCGGAGTAAACATGCAAAAAGTTGCAGGGAAGTCCCAGCGTGCAACACGAAATCCTTATTGTAGTCTATGAAGCTATCGGCCTTAGCCCGCACTTTTCGTACCGTACGTCACTTGCGGCCATCGCAAGTTTACTGGCGGCTGCGCTATCGGCGAGAAAGATCCAGGCCGGTGGTCGAGCCGTGGGTGCCCGAGGAGATCGAACTTCGCGGGGATTTTCCCGAAGTTCCGCTGGTGAAGCATGATAATGACAGTAACGAATTTGTAGCCATGTTGGAAGAGGGGCGTTTTGGACATCTCAATAAGACCAAAACGCTGGGCCACTCGCCAACCGACTGGCTGCTTGGAACGGCAAGCGACGATAGACTGTGGACGATTACCTTGCACTATCATGCCTGGGCTTGGGAGTTGGCGAGTCGTGTGGTTGTCGGCGGAGACGATGCTAATCGTGCGGATGCATGCTTGCGACGGTTGCTGGACGATTGGATCACCAATTGCGATCTGGTGGCCGAGGGCTCGCGCGATCTGGCTTGGAATGCCTATGCCATCTCAACTCGAATAGGTTGGTGGTGCCGCCTCTACCATCTGCTGGGCGTCGAGGGACGCAAGAATTGGGGCGAGTTGGAAAACACATTTCTCCGTAGTCTCTGGCGGCAAACGGCGTTTCTAGGCGATCATATCGAATGGGACCTCCGCGCCAACCACGTGCTTCGCGATGCCGTGGGGTTGGCATGGGCCGGGCGTTTTTTTGGCGGATCGCAAGCCGACGAGTGGATGCAATCGGCCACTAAGATTGCGCTGTCGCAAGCCGCTGAACAGGTTTTGCCGGACGGTGGGCATTTCGAACGCTCTCCCATGTATCACGTCCATGCCATGGAGGACTTCTTGACGCTGGGCTCGCTTGTCGACGAATCGGCCGCGCGGGAAATCCTTCGCGAAACCTGGCGAAAAATGGCCGATATGCTGGCTTGGATGCGGCATCCCGATGGTCAGGTTCCGTTATTCAACGACGGTGGCATGAACGGTGCTTGCCATCCGCGGGACATGTTAAAAGCCGGCTGCAAAGTACTTCGTTTGGAGGTCGACATAAAGCCACGCAAAGGCGGCAAGCTCTTTGAGAATTTCGGTATGGTGGTCTGGCATGGCCAGCCGTGGAGTTTGTTTTTCGACGTGGGGCCGGTAGGCGTGGATTATCAACCTGGGCATGCACATGCAGACACGCTTACGATAGAGGCTTCCTTCGAAGGTGAGCGGTTGTTTGTAGATCCTGGTACGTTCGCTTACGACAATGACGAAAAGAGATACTACGATCGATCTACGATGTCACACAATACATTATGTGTCGACTCTACTGATTCCAGCGAGGTCTGGCATATTTTCCGAGTTGGACGGCGGGCTCACCCGATTGGTGTGAGTTGCGACACTACTGACAATACCCTGCGAGCCACGGGATCACACGACGGTTATTATCATCTTGATGGTCGGCCCTGCCATACTCGCAGAGTGGAAATTACCGACCAAGGCTGCCTTGTTATCGTCGACGAGATTAGCGGTAGAGGCCGCCACTCGCTCGAAGGTGGACTATTGCTGGCTCCCGGATGGACGGCCCGAAAGTATGACGACAGTTGGGAAATCGTCAGACATGACAAGAGGGTTTATGCGAAGCTGGAAGCCGATAATGTCACTGCCGAAACTCTAGTCCGGCCTTATAGTCCGGAGTATGGCCGGCGTCTGGATGTGCAGCGATTGGCTTGGCGCAGCTTTGTCGAATTACCTTACAAACTAACCTGGCGTATCGAAAAACACCCATAAAACTCAGCACAAAGCGGATAAGAAATACCCAGGAGTCATATATCATGCGCATCCTTGTTCTCACGGACAGATTTTTGCCCGAGATATCGCCGCCCTGTTTTCGTACAATGGATCATGCGCAACAGTGGATGAAAATGGGCCACGAGGTGACCGTCTTGACTTGTGCCCCCAATTCCCCTCACGGCAAGGTGTTTTCCGGCTACCGTAACCGTCTTTGGCAGACCGAGGAGATGGACGGTGTAAAAGTGATCCGCATTTGGACCTACATGACCAGCAACGAAGGCATCGTCAAGCGTTCGCTGGACTATTTGAGTTTCGCGCTAATGGCGATATTTTTCTTCTGGCGGTTGCCCAAGTTCGATATCATGGTTGCGTCATCTCCACCATTGTTCGTACCGGTGGGAGTTTACGGCCTTTCACTGCTCCGCCGCCGTCCGTGGGTGTTCGAGCTGCGGGATCTCTGGCCGGCGTCGATTGCAGCGGTGGGTTTGAAGATGGGGCGCGTGATGCGTCTGTTGACGAAGCTGGAAATGTTCCTGTACCGCAAGGCCGACCGAATTGTGGCTGTAACCCCCGCCTTTATCGAAGAATTGGTCGAGCGTGGGATTCCTCGCGAGAAACTAGACATGGCCACGAACGGTGTTAATACCGAGATTTTTAACGAGGGAAACGTCAAATTCGACGCACGCGAGAAGTTGGGGATCAAGGAGGGCGAATTCCTGGCTGCATACATCGGGGCCACGGGTGCCGCGCATGGGCTGATAACGATTCTCGATGCGGCCGAACTGTGTCGCGATCAGCCGGATATCAGTTTTGTTATCATTGGCGAAGGCGCAGATCGGGCCAAACTGGAAAAAGAAGCCGGCGATCGGAATCTCACCAATCTTATGTTCCACGATTTTGTGCCGCACGACGAAATACCTTCTTATTTAGCCGCTTTGGATGTTGGAATTGTCCACTTACGTCCCCATAAAGTCTTCACAACCGTTATTCCTTCTAAGATATTCGAATTCATGGCCATGGGTATACCGATGGTCTACGGCGTGGAAGGATGTAGTGCCGAGATTGTAGAGGAGGCCGGCGCCGGATACTGCATCCCCTCGGGTAATGCCCGGGCCATGGTCGATGCAATTCTCGATCTGCAGCAGAATCCACAACGCTTAAAAGAAATGGGCCAGTGCGGTCGTGACGCGGTTGCCAAGGAGTTCAGCCGCGCTGTCAAGGCAAAGGAAATGCTTCATTCATTTGAAAAAGTGCTTGGGCTATCGAGCGATGACATAATAGAAAATCCAGAGGAGAAGTAACGTGACGAAATTACGACTGGCATGTGTCGTTGGTGCCCGACCGAATTTCATGAAAATGGCTCCCATCTTGAAGGCTTTCGAGGCACATCAGGGCGTGGAAACCGTTCTCGTCCACACTGGACAACACTACGACAAGAACCTCTCCGATGTATTCTTCGAAGAACTCGATATGCGCCGGCCGGATATTACCTTGGAAGTCGGCTCGGGCAAGCACGGCCAACAAACGGCTCGTGTGATCGAACGTTTCGAGGAAGTACTCGAAAACGCCACGGATGATGGCCGGCCTTTCGATCGCGTTCTGGTTGTTGGCGATGTGAACTCGACCATGGCCACGACAATTGCAGCCGTCAAGTTGGGGATCCCCGTCGCGCATGTCGAAGCTGGATTGCGAAGCTTCGATCGCACCATGCCCGAGGAAATCAACCGCATCCTCACCGATGCAATCGCCGACCTGCTGCTGGTTTCCGATCCGGCCGGAATGGACAATCTTCGCAACGAGGGACACAGCGAAGACGAGATGGTGCTGGTAGGCAATGTGATGATCGATACACTAAAACAACTACTCCCTCAGGCACAGTCTCGCGATACCCTGGCGCGTTACGGGCTTACCCCCGGGTCTTATGGGCTTGTAACGCTGCATCGTCCGGCCAATGTAGACACGGCCGAATCGTTGGGTCCGCTCCTAGACGTGTTGATCGAGACGTCGAAAAGCCTTCCGCTGGTTTTTCCCATTCATCCTCGAACAAAGCAGCGGATCGAACGTTTTGGATTCGCCAAGAAACTCGAATCCGCCAAAGGGCTTTTACAACTTGGCCCGGCCGGTTATCTTGACTTTTTGGCGCTTTCTTCGCAATCGAAAGTTACGGTGACCGACTCGGGTGGATTGCAGGAAGAGTCGACTGTTTTGGGCATCCCTTGCCTAACCGCGCGCCCCAACACCGAACGCCCCATTACCGTTACTGAAGGTACCAGCACGCTGGTGGGTAATGATGCCAATTTGCTTCGAAATGGTTTGCAGGCTGTTTTGGAAGGTATCTACAAAACGGGCAAATGCCCCGAGTTGTGGGACGGACACGCCGCGAAACGGATTGCTAAGGAGATTGTGGAAAAAGCGGATGCCAGTTGAATCTAGTGGTTTTTTGTCATTTTTAATGGGTAATAGCTGATGCCGAAGTTGCTAGCCCATTAAAGTGTACGACGAATCGAAGAATACATTGGCTTTCAAATAATGATAGTTATCGTGTTTGTCTTCACATTAGATCAATCTGGTCGCGAATGCCCGATAAACAGCCGTGCTACCGCAGAAAACTTGAATTCGTCATAATTTGGATATTCCGCGTGCCAGGCTATATCGACATGAATTATGCGAACGGGTCGTTGCGGAAGGTTTTATACTCTCAATAGCGATGATTGCTGCTTCCATTTGCAAAACCGTGTTACAATAAAGGTCTATTAGAAAATCAAACCGTCAGAGCACTTCGCTCACCCCCCCATCGGGCGGCAGGAAAACAAATACCATTTCAGTAGGTGTGTTCATGCGTTCTCTTAATGTTCGTTTACTGGCAATCATTGTTGGACTCGGAGTGGTTATTGCGATTGGAACATTCGGTCTCAATCGTTTTCAGATATCCCGACATGCAAATTTTTATTACAAAACGGCCCAACGGACAAAGGACAGCGATCTGCTCGAGGATCGTCTTGATGCACTTAAGAATCTACGTCGCTATATGAATATTTGTCCTGATGACGATGAGAAGAGAGCCGAAATGGGCTCGCTCATGGTCGATATTGCAGAAATGGGTGGGCCGAAATACCAAAATTACTATGCCAGCGCTTTTCGTGCTTTCGAGACAACTCTCCGGAATGATTCCACTCTTTCCGATGTGCGGCGAGATCTTGTCGAGGTGGCGATCATAACTCATCGTTATGCTGACGCGAAAGAGCATCTTGAGATACTGCTTCAAGACTCCCCCGATGATGCCCAGTTGCTCACATGGCTCGGTCAATGCCAAGCCGATGAAGAGGAATACGAATTAGCCAAGGAGTCCTTCAAAAAGGCGATCACTATACAACCCGATAGCATCGAACCTTATACAAAGCTTGTAGCGATTTTGGGAAAAGACATGAAACTTAGCGGTGACCGTGACCTGCATCCCACCGTGAAAGTACCCGCCGGCGTTCCGAATGAAGTTGCCAAGTCTGATGGGACGGAACCTGCGGAAGCTAAGCCTGACACCAAGCCTGACACCAAGCCTGACACCAAGCCTGATACTAAATCCAATGGGAAAAAACAGGACACATCCGTGAAAGGTGATGCAAAGCCGGATGTTACCGAGCCTGAAGGTAAGAAAGAAGGCGTGAAACCGCCAAAAGGTACTAAAAATAAACTGATTGAAATAGAGGACGAGAACCATCCAGACACCTGGATGAATCGCATGGTGAATGCTAACCCGAATTCACCACAGGCTTATTTGGCAAGAGGTCAATATCTTCTCAACACACAAAAATCCGATGAAGCGGCTAACGACGCCACAGCGGCTTTGAAGTTAATGCCAATTGCGATGCGGAATGTCGGGGGTACGTTTAGTGATACAGCTAAGGCGTTGTCTGAATTGACCGAATCATTGCCCTTGCAGTCGAATCCCACGAAAGCGATGGTCGAAGAACTTGAGTCAGCTTCCAAACAAATGGAAATCGCTGCAAAATCAGCGTCCAATGTTGCCGGCATCAAAGAATCCCCCGAAGAAGACAAGGCCATTGCAGCGGCATTGAAAAATGCTTCCAAGACTATTAGGACAACGAAAAAATTCTTGGTCGAAATTTCCCTGGAAAACGACAGCGAAGAAATATCTGAAACCCTACAAACCGTTAATGATGCCAATACGGAGACGGTTTCCAAATTGGACAAACTCGATGAGAGTCTGGAAGATGCTTTGCTTCTTTTGGCAAGATGTCAAGCAGCAAAGAATGAAATGGATGCCGCGTGTTTGCTTGCAAAAAGAGTAAATGCTTTTTACATGGATTCCACTTCCGCATATTCACTTTTGAGTCAGATTGCCAGCAGCGAGGGCGACAAGGCGAAGGCTCGGGAATGGATTGATTTAGGGCTGGATCGAATAGATGACTCGCCGGAATTGCTTTGGAGAAAAGCGAACTTCCTCATAGATGATCTTGGTGAATTGAAAAATACAGACAAAGGTGAGCGGGATAAAATACGCGAAGAAATCGTCACTATTTCCGACAAATTGCGAACCTCGCCCTCGATCTATGAATTACCGGTTTTCCGGGGATATCTCTCTGCCAGGACGGCTTTTGTGCAGGGACAGTGGGCCAAAGCCGGTAAGGAGTGCGATTCAATTCGCGATGAACTATCACGCTGGCGTCCTCAGCTGGCGATGAAATGTGATGAAATGTCCGCTGTTTGCTACGACCGCCTTGGTCGATCGGATCTGGCCAGAGAGGCTAAGAAACGCACGACCAGGACGTCTATTGTGGCATCCAGGGGTTTCACCGCGATCGGCCGGTTATTGTCCACGGGCAAGTTCGATGAAGCTGTCAAAAAACTTGACGAGATGATAGAGGCGGGGCAAGTTCCGAAAGATTCCTGGGTTCTGATCGCCCAACACTATCTAAACGTAAATCGGGCTCCAAACACCGAGAAAAAAGACTGGCCTACTTTCGAGAAGATTCTTAAGGTTGCCCAAAAAGCCAATCCCGAAGACAATCGCTTGCCGCTGATTGCAGCCGGTGCTTTGATTGCACAAGAGAAACTCGACGAGGCTCAAAAAGTTCTTGCCGAAGCGTGTAAGAAGAATCCCAAGGAGATATCATTCTGGCAGGCACTCATCGGCGTTAATCAGAAAAAGGAAGATTGGAAAGAAGTCGAAACGCTGCTTTTGGATGCCCGTAAGGAACTTGGCGATGCGATTGAGTTACGTCTTGCCGAAGGAATGATGATGACCGAGCGCGACAAGGGGCAGGCGTCCTCTGCCTTGAAGCGGCTGGCGGAAAACACGGACGAATACTCGGATCAGGATAAAAGTCGACTCTTGAGTTCTTTAGCTATTTACGCTCGACAGATCGGCGATCTTGAATTGGCGCAACAACTATGTCGCAAGGAAGCCGACAGAGATCCTACAAACATGAAAATCCGCATCTTGTTATTTGAAATCTCGGCGGAAAAAAAAGACGACGACGCCATGGCTGCGGCTGTAAAGGAAATACACAGAATCGAGCAAGATGGGCCCCTGTGGCATTTCTACGAAGCAATGCGACTAGCCACTAAGGTGGACGAAACTGGTGAAGAATCGCTTTATGATGAAGCGCTCAAACATCTTGCCCGTGCAAAAATCCTTCGACCAAACTGGGAGCATATTTTCATGTTGGCCGGAAAAATCGAACTTCGCAAAGACAACAAGAAAGCGGCCATCGAGAATTTCATGGAAGCCGTTGAGAAAGGCTCCCGGGACAATCGGGGAATCGGTGCGCTGATCACATTGCTTTACGAAGACGGCCGAAATGACGAAGCGCAACGCATGATTGATCTTCTCGAAAAACAAGGTGGGCAGATATCCGACTACGCAAAAATTCGACAAGCGCAAGACGAGATATTACACGGTGACCGAGAGAAAGGCGTGGAAAGCTTTCGCAAAATCGCCGAAAACTCGAAAGACTTCCGCGAGCACCTTCGACTCGGTCAAATCCTGAGCAGCCTAGCACTGCAGGCGCAATTAGCTAAGAATGAATCACACGCCAAAGATCTTCGCGCCGAAGCGGAAGCGTCTCTGCGTAAAGCTATAGAACTCGCTCCTGACGAAACGAATGTGTGGGTCGCGCTAGTATGGTTGCTCAAACAAAGTGGCAAAGAATCCGAAGCTCTTGAAGTTATTAAAGATGTCCGAAAAAAGATTGACAAAAAGCGACTCCCACTCGCTTTAGCACGTTGCTATGAAAGTCTAGGCCGCAACCCGGAAGCCCAGCAGCAATATCAGATTGCAGTGGCCAATTCGGACGGTAAAGACTCCGCCGCTAGGTTGTTTGCGACATTTTATTTGCGAGACAAAAAATTGGAGGAGGCTGAAGCGCTGTTGAAAAAGATCGTGGAAGGTAAGCAGCCGGCTTCGGAATATGACAAGGAATGGGCGCGGCATCGTATGGCGTTAATGCTTTTTTCACTTGGCGGATTAGCAAATAGGCACGATGCCATAGAGTTGCTTAACATCAACCTTAAAGACAATCCATCATCTGAAAACGACATTCGTGAAAAAGCCAGGATATTGGCCTCTTTCGGCAATCTGGAGGAGCTTGAAGAGGCTTCCAAACTCGTGCAAAAACTCTTGTCGCTGCCAAACCCCAAGCCAGAAGATCGTTTTCTCATGGCTGGTATCATGCTAGCCAAAGACGATTGGTCGGGTGTTACTCGACAAATGCGAGAACTACTTGCAGAAGAAACAGTCAAGCCAAAATGGTTGCGTTATTACATCGAGGTATTGCTCGATCGAAACGAGTTCGCTAGTGCCGAATCGTATCTCAAACGTCTGCAGCAAATAGATCCGGACAATTTTGGGATTATCAAATATTCGGCGCGTATACTTGCCGACCGCGAACAATACGACCGGATTCTGGCAATTCTTGATAAGTATGTAAACAGTACACCTTCAACCGCTATTATCAGTGCAAGCGAAGCGGAAAAGCAAAAAACAGCCCGCCTTGTAAACGCCACAATGACACTAGAAGAATTGATCGCGAAACTGCCTAGTAGCGAGAAAGGAAACGATCCCAAAAAACTAGCCGGAGCGAAAATACTGATTGCTCGTGCAGAAAAATATTGGCGAGATATCGCAAAATTATATCCCGATGGTGCCTTGCGACTTGTTAGTTTTATAGGCCAGCACGGCAAACGAGACGAGGCGCTTGACATAATAGAGACGGCATGGAAAAAAGGCAATCCCTCGAGTGTAGCCACGTCCGCCGTGGCGATTATCATCAAGGGAGACGCGTCTCCAGATCAGATAAAACGTATCGAGAGAGTTATTAACGATGCGAGTATAACTTTCGGCGAAAGTAACCCGTTAATTCTGGCCATGGCCGAGTTGCGATGTTCACAGAGACGCTATGAAGAGGCGGAGGCCCTTTACAGAAAAGCTCTTGCCAAGGATCCCAAAGATGTTGTGGCGTTGAACAATCTGGGCGTATTTCTTGCTCTTCGCAACATAAAGCCAGACGAGTCGTTGAAGCTGATCAATCAGGCCATAGAAATTGCCGGAGCCAAACCTGTCCTGCGAGATTCACGTGCCAGCGCATATATTGCGCGTGGCGAATGGCAGAAAGCTATCGCGGAGCTCAATGCGGCTATCGGCGGCAGACCGACGCCTATGCGTTTGTTCCATCTGGCACAGGCACTCAACGGCGCGAAACAAAAAAACAAGGCTGCGGCGGTTTTGAAGAAAGCCCAAAATATGGGGCTTTATGAAGATAATCTCCAACCTCTGGAACGGCCAGCATATCGGAAGCTTCTAGAAGATCTGAAGTAGATACAGGCTTAGTAATAGGCCAATATGAGCGACTTAAACGAACATGAGCCATCGCCCCCGGGGGAGCCGCAGACTCAATGCCGCGATATGTCGGGTCGCCGGCTGGGAGGATACCAACTCCTGCGTCGGCTCGGGCAAGGAGCCATGGCGGAAGTCTACCTGGCCGAACAAAGTTCGCTCAAACGGCTTGTCGCCATAAAAATTCTTAAGCCGGATCTTGCTCACGACGAAACATATCGTAAGCGTCTTCAGCGTGAAGCAGAAGCTGCGGCTTCGCTGATTCATGCCAACATCGTACAAATCCATGAGGTGGGTTGCTTCGAGGATGTCGATTTTATTGCGCAAGAATACGTCGAAGGCCAAAACCTTCGACAGTGGATTGCCGGCAACCCAAAGCCGGATTTACCACACGCGCTCTCGATTATCCGCCAGGTTGCAGCCGCGCTGAACAAAGCCGCTGAACATAATATTGTCCACCGTGACATCAAGCCCGAAAACATTCTGGTTACCAATTCCGGCGAAGTCAAGGTAGCTGATTTCGGGTTGGCCAGGCTTCCACGGCATTACGATGGAGTGGACCTTACGCAGGTCGGCATCACACTTGGTACGCCACTTTATATGAGCCCGGAGCAGGTAGAAGGCAAAACCCTTGATCCTCGCAGTGATATATACAGCTTTGGCGTAACGTGCTATCAAATGTTTGCCGGCCGGCCACCTTTCGGAGGCCAAACCTCACTAAGTGTTGCCGTGCAGCATCTCAAAAAAGACCCGCCACCATTGCAGGAATTTCGCGACGATTTGCCCTCAGAGCTTTGCCGCATCGTTCACCGAATGTTGGCTAAGAATCCCAAAGACCGGTATCAGTCTTCGCGCCAACTACTCAAAGACTTGCGTAAACTGCAAACTGAGGAACTGGGAGATTCCTGGCCGGAAAATCTTCCCGGATGGACTGCATCCGGGCTGGAAAGCATGCCTCATGAGCCGGTGAGGGCAACACAGCGGATTCAGGCTTTGATGGACACAGCGGAAATGCCGGCGTCCAGGGATTATAAACGCGCAGCCTTGCCGGTAGCATTACTCCTTGCCACAAGTGTCGGCGCCTTGATCGCCTGGCCTTTTACAACACAAGAACCCTTGATCGATAAATCACAAATCGCCCGAGATGCGGGACCTCCGGTTGAACGAGAAAAAACCGTTTTGCTTCAGTGGATTGCCGCCACAAAGTCCGATACGGAAAACGCCTGGCTGGCACTGATCAAGTATTATCCTCAGAAGAAAAACTACGTTCGCCGTGCCTATCAGCAATTGGCTCGCCTATACTTGCGCGAAGGTGACGACGTTCGCGCCCTGGAGATTTGCCATTACCTTGCCACGTTCGATCCCGATGATAAAGAACTCCAGGTATTCGGTCTGGCCGGGGAGTGCATAGCTCTAGCCCGTTTGAAAAGGACAGACGAATTCAAGGCCTTGTATAAATCCTTGAAACCGAACCTGGGAAGTCTCAAGGATGAGCAACTAAGCAACGAACTTTCTGCCATCACAAAACGTTCTAAGCGTGAGAGAAAGTCTTAGTATTACAGCGCCGCGCGATTATTCCGGGCCGTTAGAACAAGCCGTCACGTAAAATCAGGTCGATGAGCGTTTCCTGGTTGTACTCGTCCGAGGAATCACTTCGCGAGGCAGCTTCACCACCAGTTTCAAATGGTGCCTCGATCATTCGCAAAGCCGTCAACGGCGAGGTCTTGTTGAGTTGTGCAATAGTAACGTCCGTGGCGTTTACAAAGCCGTCACGGTTGAAATCGTACGGATTAGTGATAGTGGTCTCGCCAGGCGACTGTTGCGGATTGTCTCTGGCAGCCAGAATGTCCGTGGCATTAACGAGTGCTTGAGTTGGATGATCGCCTACTTCCCCGATGGCATTACCCCAATAGAAAACATCGTCGGCGGGCAATCCAAGGCGTTGCCCAGACAAAGTTACCTGCAACCACTGCTTGGTGATCGCACCGTCGTCCCAAATTACGGTAATACGGTCTGAACCGCCAACGCCCTCGCCTCGGCGCAATGTGATAGACGACGGCTCGGGTGCTTCGCTCCATGTGCCCGTGTCGGCATTATTACCAACTCGGAAAGTGAAATCATCGACGTCAGGATCTATGGTGGGCAGAAGATTATCAACATCGATCATGATGCCGTTGATACCCTTATCATAGCTGGTATAGTTCGCGAAAACGGCTGTTTCACCCGGCAGGAGAGGCGATTTGTCGGTGGCAATTGCCGGATCGTCGTTAACACCCGGTGCCGTTTCGTCGCCGTCCCACTGCGAGTTGTTATAGAATATATGACGTCCGACCACGTGTGAGTTGGAAACGATGTTAAAGATTGTCGAGTAGCTTCCGCCCGGAATGCCGTCTCCAGTGGGTGCGCCGTCCAGCCCTGGACCAAACTCGCCGTCAAGATCATTTCCAACGGCATCTTCGAAACCACCATCCTGCGATAAAAGCACAAACACATAACTGCCGTGTGGAAGGTAATCGTAGACTACCTTGTAACGATCGGTCTGAAGATCGTAGCTAATTTCGTCCGGCGAATACAACGTTGACGAACTGGCTTCGACCAGGAGTACATTATTCGGGTCCAGGACGTCGGTCGGTCGTATTTCGGTGTCGACGTAGAGATCCTCGTCGAAAACGGCTTCGAACTCTAACCGACCGGCCGGAAGTTCGGAATTTGCCGGGAAGGATTGTCCGTTCCAAGTGGTAGCGATAATTCGCGGGCCGGTGGTGTCTACAGTGAAAGTACCGGCATACTCCTGGTTACCCACGCCTTGAAGGTCGGTTACAGCGCCCGCGCCCAACAACACCTGATAAACTCCGTCTCCGTGCGTGGTATAAAGTTGTGGATCGAGTTCGAAGGAGATCGTGTCGCCGTCGACGACCGTATAGTTCAATGCAGGCATGCCTTCGACCGTTAAGTCACCCGGCTGAAGCGATGTGAGCAGCAATTGTTCAGAGAAATCGGCAGTGTAAACCATCGGGAAAAATGCTATGGTCGCACCGTTGTCCAGGTCGGTGGCAATCACACTCGGCGCGGTGTAGCCGGGGAACGAATCGCCCAGGTCCATGCTCACGTAATAACCACCTTGACCTTGCTCGGCCAGAACGCGGAGTTTATAGGAACCTGTCTGAGCGGCCTCGTGAATGACGATCGCATTGATGCCATCGACGGCTGAATCGCTGTCGGCGATAACAATATTCCCCTGGGGATCGTACAACTCGATGGCCGGATTGAGCGACGAAGCCAGCAGGCCGCTTCCATTAAGCGGCAGGAAGGTTTCGATTTCTATAGTCTGCCCGGCGTCTACAGCAAGGCGGTACCAATCTTCATCACTGGAAACATCAATAAAACCAAGTACGCCTCCGGCGTTTGTTATGTCCTGCGCATCGAGAAGTGTATCATTAGACTCGAGATCGAATTCCGCGCCGCGGGTGACAACCATAGAGTATTCAGATTCGCCGATCACGCGTAAATAGTATGTTCCAGCAGTCGAGGTCGTAAAACCATGGATTGCCGCATCGGCGTTCTCTGACTCGGCACTAATGCTTAACAGATTTCCAGCCGAGTCGATAAGTTCGAACGTCATTTTACCGGAGCCGTTGGAATTCAGTGCAATCGATGCAGTCTGTTGTGCTGCCAGCGAGAAACTGTAAAAGTCGTCACCCGGCTCATCAGCTAGCGAACCGATCACGGCTGCTCGTTGCGGGGTCGCGCCTTGCGAGTCGGTAAGGTTGATGAAATTCCCATCCAGTATCTGGGCCGTGAGCACCGTATTGTTGGATATCTCCGTATAGGTCTCCAACTCCACACAGGCGTTTACAATGACCTGTAAATCATAGTCGCCTAATGTGTCGGGCGTACCCGTCACTAGCACTTCGTAGGTGCCGTCCATAGTGGCGGTAGCCTGATGGAAAATGTTCTGTCCGGGTGTCTGCGCAACACTTGTCGATATGCCGCCGCCGGGATCGGTCACTATGAGCATCGAGACTAGTGTTTCCGAAGAGTGCAGGACCGTGGCCAGAGTCTGTCCGGCCTGCAACTCTATCGTGAAAGTATCGATATCACCGGACTGCCCAACAGAACCCGTGGCCGTCAACAGTCGAACGAGTGAACCGGCGGGCAACACATCTTGGACCGGGCCGGGGATAGACAGCGATTCGATCTCAGTGGAGAACTCGACAATAAAATCACCGCCTGGCAGTCCGTCGCCGGAGGTATTCGGGCCGATGGGGAAAGCTGTGGCTTCGCCGTCGAGATCGGTGCCAGAAGTATCTTCGAAATGGCCATCGCCGCTGAGCAGTCTCAGGCTATAATTATCTTCACCAAGCGAGGAGAATTCCACGCTCACGGTCTTGGTATCCGGGTTATAATTTAACGCGGTTGCCGCGATCTGACCGCCTTCCGAGCCGACTAGCAGCACGTCGGTCGGATCAAGGTTTTCCACGCGGAGAGACTGGTCGAAGGTGGCCTGATAAACCAGTTGGCCGGCTAGTAGCAAGTCTCCTTGTTGAATTGAACTTTCCACAATCCTGGGCGGCGAAGTGTCGATTTCAAACGAGGATGTATAGGCGGTCACTGGCGTGCCCTGGATGTCGTAGATGGAACCCGCAGCGATTTCCAAGGTATGGCTGCCCTCGCCGATATCGACGGGCAAATCGAAGTGGACCGTATTGCCGTTAAGTACAGTGTAGCCGGCGGCTTCAATTGTGCCGTCGATTGTCAAGGCGGAAGCGTCAAGAGTGGAAAGCAGTAACTGGTCTGAGAACACGACCATCACACTTGTGATTGTCTCTGAGCGTTGCGTTCCGTCAGGAAGACTCGTCGAAGATATCGAGAGCGGTGCTGACGGCCCCTCGGGTTCGAGAACACGAAGGAAATATTGGCCCGTGGAGTTGGGATACAAGGGAGATGCATCTACTCTGATCCAATAACGACCGCTAGTCTCGGCCGAGTGTGAGATCAAAGCGTTTCGGCCATATACCGTATTGTCGTCCGAGGTAAGCAACTGGCCATTGGGATCATAGAGTTCAATATATGGATCGAACGTATTCCTGAAATCGAAATCACCGTCGCCCGGAGTGGTTGTCCACACGGTTAACCAATCGCCGGCGGCCACTTCAACAGAATACCAATCGCCAGTGAAGTAAGCGTCTTCGGCAGAGGTAGCCTCTCGCTTTGGCGTGGTTGACGAATCGCTTTGCGTTGAACCGTCTAAAATCCATCCCTTACGGTGCGTGCTGGACGAGTATGGTCTGAGCAAGGATGCGATGATCGAATCGGCGGATTGGGAAAGCACCGGGCCATAGATCACCGGTTCCAGTGGGCCGTAAACCTGAGGCATGTAACTCGGCAATCCGGAAAATCTCGAAGCCGCTGAGGTGCTCACTGCCAAAGTCGATGGAAGGCTGGCTGTAATAAAATCGTCCCAGTGGGTATCGGCGACAAAATCAAGATCCTCGTTATATCCCGAGCTGACATACCCGAACAGTTGTGGCAGATAGATGGAAAGTCCCGTGTTGGGCGCGGAAATCCCACCATAGTTTTCCAGCACAACCGAGTCTAATGCATCGAGAAGTTGATCGACGATGGCGGACAGTTCCGGGCTGATGTCCGACTGGCCGATGCGGGTAATGAAATCTCCCAGGTCTATGTAGTTCGGTTCCGACCATCGTTTGGCGGTATCCGATGCATTGTCTACGGCGTCCCAGTCGTCGGTGGTTGCTGAAGTAGTCATCCAGTCGGAGAACTGATTGATGCCGCTGATAAACGGAGAATCAACCGAAACCATGCGAGCCAGATCGATTGCGGAAAGCGTGGAATCTCCATCGGCATCATATCGATCCCCGAATGCATCGATAATATGACCGGCCAGGATTTCCGCGCTCATTGTCGGATCGGCTACAAGATCGTCGAGGAAGTTCTGATACTCCCATCCGTCGAGCCATTCGGTTGCCTCGGAGGCCAGCATCACATCGGCGCCATTGCGATACTGGTAGGCGACCTCTGTCATGCCCATCAAACAGGCGTCGAATCCCACCAGGTTTACCGATTCGGTGGCATCGATGACGGTGACCAGGTCGGTCATCTCGAGTTCGTCACCGGAGCTTGAATCGGTGCAAATACCCTCGAAACCATTTCCATGGTCCCAGTAGATCAGTGCGTAGTTGCCGGCCGGATATTCTTCCATCGACCATTCGACGAAATCGATAACGGTTTGGGGATTGCCCATGTCGACTTCACCGATATCGTTGCCCCAGTTCAGGTCAGGAACGTCTCCTTGATTAACCAATCCACGTCGTGCTCCCGTCCAGTTATCGTAGCTGTAATCATAGCTAAAAGCCCGGTCGAATTGCACAACGATATTCACGTCTTCGGTCGAGCCAACCGAGGACATTTCGAGAAAATCTTCGATGCCGGCACCTTCGAGATTATTGTCGGCGTCGAGGTAGATCATGAATGTCCAGCCGGAAACGATGTTCCCGATTTCTCCCAAAACACCTTCACGGTCGGATATATCCTGTGAGGGACCGCCCTCCCAAGGCGGCAATGCCTGGTCGATGTTGAGCAATGTCGAATTAGAGTTGTTTCCCAGATCAAGCGCGGCGTCGGCAGTTACCACCAAGGTGTAATTGAGGTCTTGTCCGACCACTCTTGCATAGAACGTACTGTCGGAGGCGGCGACAAAATGTTCGATCGAGTGCCCCAGAACAGTCGTATCCTCTGCGATTTTAATATCGACATCCACACCCAGAGCAAGCCGCGTACCTTGGGCGTCGAATAGCTCGAGTTGGGGACGGTTACCGGTTGTCGGTGACTGTCCTTGTGATTCACCCGGATCGGCCGCCAACAGCAGGCTGGCCGTAGAGCCTGCATCAAGCGTAAATGAGAACCAATCCTCATCCGTTGAAGTGCCCGCCAACTTCCCCACCACCGCGCCGCGGAAAGCGGCACCGCCGGAAAATCCGATGAAACTGGCATCGATCGACTCCGCGTTGGTGAAAAGATTGTTGGTAGCTTCGCCGGGATTTTCCTGTTCTTCGGCTGCATTGAAAGTCAGCACCGCATCATAAGTACCGGTGCTCCCGTTAAGACCATAAACATGGATTGTATAGGAACCGGCTTCTCGGACCGAAATGGTTTGGGCAACTGTCTTTTCACCCGGGGCAGAAGAAGCGGCGCTCCCGATATTCGAACCGTCCGGGCCGCAAATATACACACCCGGCTGAAATAACTCGGAAGCGTTGACTACAGCAGTGATCGTTTGGTCTTGGTCCAACTCAACGACAAAAGAATCGTCTTCAACTGTCGATGAAATTTCGCCCACAATCGAGCGATGATAGATAAGACTGCCTGGAAGAAAACTACCGCTAATTTCTCCCATGCCTTCAATGACGGGAGCTAATAGACGCCGATCTTCAAGCTGTTCGAATCGCGTTTGATGAAACCGGTGATGCTGATCGCTACTTTTTGCCGTGATAGCGCGAGTACGCGCGCGACAGTTCTTTCCAAAGAACCGATTACCCCACGCAAGCCTCTTCGCCTTCCTGCCGAATCCAGACATCAGAGCCTTTCAAGCCACTAAGCTGTTCTATAAATGCAAACTCAGAAGCGCGGTCCACGCATAAACTGTGGCCGTGTAATAATATATGAAGACCGCCTCTCAATATTCCTTGGACCATACTACCAGAAAATACCGCTTTCTGCCACCCTCCCCCCCGTACACATGGGTTAAATTTAATATTCCAAATTTATCCCATCTTTAGATGAAAAACATACCGAAAGTCTTCGCATCCCCCGACATGGGGAACTATATGACGTTTTGCAGCAATCATGCAGCACTCAAAGCCGCCCAAAAAGCATAAACGAATAAAGCTTCCCCTCTTTGGATGGGTAGATTTGACGTTCCGCCGTGTTGTTTCTAGAATGCCACGATCACGATAGCGCGGATTAAAAAGGAAATTTTTTATGACTTCGAGAGACAGAGTCCGGGCCGTGCTGCGACATGAGCAGACTGACCGTCCGGCTGTTGATTTTGGCGGCCACCGCTCGTCTGGTATTGCCGCTCTGGCTTACGGCGGGCTTCGTGATGCATTGGGACTGGATAAACGTCCGATTCGTATCTACGATCCTATCCAACAATTGGCCATTATCGACAACGATGTCTTGGATCGCTTTGGGGTGGATGTGATAGAGTTAGGACGTGGGTTCGCTCAGAACGATACTGATTGGCTTGACTGGACCTTGCCGGATGGAACTCCCGCACAAATGCCGGCCTGGGCATTGCCCGAGCGAGTCGATGATAGTTGGGTGCTTCGCGGAACGGCGGGCAAACCCATAGCCAAGATGCCCGACGGCGCCATATATTTCGAGCAGTGCCATTGGCCGTTTCTGGAAAACGAAGACGAAGATTTAGACCGCCTGGAAGAAGAGTTGGGGAATTGCATGTGGGCGGCCATTGCTTCGCCGCCGGGACCGTTGGGCGAAGGCGATCGTCTGGCTGAAGGCGCAAAGCATCTACGAGAAACCAGCGACCGTGCAATCGTGGGACTTTTCGGCGGCAACCTTCTGGAATTGGGCCAGTGGCTATATCGTATGGATCGTTTTCTGATGATGTTGGCCGCCGAGCCCGAAAAAGTCGAAGCATTCCTCGACCGAGCCGTCGAAATGCACTTGAAAAATCTCGAGGGTTATCTTAGTAAGGTCGGTCCATATATCGACATAATCGTTTTTGGCGATGATTTGGGTATGCAAGACGGCCCGCAGATGTCGCCGGTCACTTATAAGCGTTTCTTCAAGCCCCGGCACGAGCGGATGTGGAAGAGAGCCAAGGAACTGGCCGACGTGAAAGTTATGTTGCACTGTTGCGGTGGAGTCCGACCGATCTTGAATGACCTTATCGAAGCCGGATTGGATGCGATCAATCCAGTACAGATAACATGCTCGGGCATGGACGCGGGGAAGTTGAAAAAAGATTTCGGTGATCGGCTCACCTTTTGGGGCGGCGGTTGCGATACACGGCATACTCTTTCGTACGGCACCCCGGACGAAATTCGCCGGCACGTGCAAACGCAGCTATCGATTCTCAATCCCGGTGGCGGATTCGTGTTTCAGCAGGTGCATAATATTCTAGCCGATGTTCCGGCCGAGAACATTATCGCCATGTTCGACGCTGTTGCCGAATATGCTGATTGAAGTTCCTTCGGCGTAGCATGGCAGCCGAGATCGCAATACACATCAACAGCAACGCAATCGAAGGTTCCGGAATCGAAGTGACATTGACGCCAATCGACTTTTGCCAATTCACGGCCAGCAGAGTGGCGTCGATGTCGTTGACGAATCCGTCGCCATTGAAATCGCCTTGATCCCAGCTCAGCCCCGGTCCGCCGAACCAGTTGACGGCCAGTATCGCGGCGTCGGCGTCGTCGACCTTGCCGTCGCGATTGGCGTCGCCGGCAAACGGATCGTAGATCATCGCCAGTTCGCCAGTCGTGTAAAGTCGCGAGGTATCCCACTCCATGTGGCTGCCCAAGCTTGGCAGGTTGATTTGGCTGAAAGTGCCGGATATCTCGGTGAAATCGAGGATATCGAACGTGTCGGTTGGCAAGGGGCTGAAGCCATCGATGAAAGTCACGTTCAGTTCGCCATCGATCGAAAGCATGCCAGACACGTCGACCACATCATACCCGTCACCGGGCTCATTGCCAGCGAGTTCGATATCCATCGAGGCGTTATTGCCCAGCACTAGGTCGCCGCCAAAATGCAGTTCCGCAGGGCTGTTACCCGGCCGCAGGTCGCCTTCTAGATACACTGTGCCCGTGCCGGAAGTTCCACCCGTGCCGCTAAACTCGCCGAGAAAGACGGCCGCACAATCGGCACTGACGCGTATCAGTCCGTCACTATGTACATCGTCATAGAAAGTAGTGACACCGCCACCGGTAATCACGATTGTCGATCCAACTTCGTCGTTGACCACGTCGCCGTGAATGTCGGAAAACCCTCCGCTTAAGACGATGGCACCGTCATTTTGCAGTTCACCGCCGCATCGTATCGTGCCTCGTCCGGCGATAAAACCGGTGGCGCCGTTAATGAACGCATTTGTGTATTCAAAGGTTCCGTCGGCCAGGTCGATTGTTCCCTGATTGATGCTGTTCGGTGCATCGGCGTCGACAACGATACGGTTGCCTGATTCAACTCTAATTTGTCCGTTGGTATCATTTTGCAACACCGCTTTGATACAACCATTACCTTGAATCAAGCCTGTGTTTAAAAGATTCACCGCCCGGAGTTCGGACGAGTATCCGGTCAGTTCGAGTTCGCCATGATTGTGAATCTCGTCGGCGGTGAGCGAAGCGCCCCGATCGACGCGAACCAGTGATCCGGCCTCGACAATTGTCTGATAGGCGACATTGATGTGTTGTCCCGAGGTCAAGTCGAGAGAACTGCCCAGCGGTTCCGAGTCGTCGATGATCAGATCGGTAGCGGTGATATTGAGTGTCCCGCCCGAAAAGTTGAATTTTCCGGCCGTGCAGGTGATTTGCCCAACCGATAACGTGCCCCCGATGAGGTCGACAGGACCGCCGCAATTCATTTGCCCGCCGACTGTGATGCTTCCGCCTTCGATCACTACGCTGCCCACCGACCAGACATTCAAGTCTTGATCCACGAAGATCGAACCGCTGCTTTCTACGTCGAGAGCGGCCGTGCCACCCGGTCCCGCGGGCCCGCTGCCAACGTCCAGGGTGTCGCAAGTCAGTGCGGATTGGTTACCTCCGACGGTGACCTTGCCATCGGCACCCGAATTACACCCGATGTAAATTTCGACGCACTGAACGGTTGCGCCGTCAATAATGTTAAGCTCTCCAGAACCATTTTCGCCGATTTGCAACGTGCCCACGAATTGCAATTGCGAACCGGGATCGGCCACGGTTACGGTGCCTTGCGAATCGGTGTTCACGCCAATATTTACTACGTCGGCGGACATGGTCGAACCGCCGCGGATCTCCACCTCGCCACGTTTGTCGTAACCGACGGCCAACAACGGACCACACGCGGCGCTTGCGGCGTCGACCAATCGGAGTGTGGGCAAAGCCGTCGGAGAATTGCCGTCGATGGTCGTGCCAGCGGCGTTGGAGTTTGTAAAATAGCCGCCGGAGATCCTCAGTGAGCCGTCTCGAAAATTGAACTGTACATTTTCTGATAAAGTGAAAGATCCCGCATTTACGCTGCCGGCGTCGAGGGTGAACGAGCTATTGTCGTATAATATCAACTCGCCGGCCACGGATAATAGGGCGTCGGACGTTACGCTCAGCGATCCATTACCGCCGGGCGTGTCCGCGGTACCACCCACGTTCAAATCTAGCGACTCGTTCCAGGTAGTGCCCGCGCCGCTGAGCGATACGCTGCCCGTGCTATCGGCGAGTGCCGCGATATGCGCGCCCGCGGTTTCAACGGTCCCGCCGTCCGATACCGTCATGATGCCGC